>JBGTFJ010000237.1:0-6948 GCA_041747355.1 Burkholderiales bacterium | reverse complement strand
CAAAACGATGTCGGTGGCGAACTCTTTAGCCAGGTCGATTACGCGATCGCGGATTTTTTCGCCTTGATAGGTGAAGGCGAGCGTCGCACCCTCGCGCTGCATCGCTCTTGCGATGCCACAAGCTATCGATCGATTGCTGAGCAGGCCGGTGATCAGAACTTTCTTGTCTTGCAGAAATCCCATTGCGACTCCCTTGAATTGCTGGATGGATTATACAAGCGCATGGCGCGCAGACCCGCTATCCGCAAACCCGCTGCCGCAAACCGTGATATGCGCCTTGCGATTACGCTACACTGTTGAGCCATGAGGTCCTGGCTCGGATTCGCATTATCGATGGTGGCGCCGGTCCTGCTGACGGCGTGCAGCGGAGAATTCTGGAAAGGCGCCTGGAACAATCCCTATCCCGCATCGCAGCGCGGCGAAAACATTCTCTATTCGGCCTTCACCGAGCGTCCGAAGCATCTCGATCCGGTGCAGTCGTATAGCGAGAATGAGGCCGTTTTCAACGCGCAGATCTATCAACCGCCGCTGCAATATCATTACTTCAAGCGGCCCTATACGCTGATTCCGCTCGCGGCGACCGAAGTGCCGCAACCGCAGTATCTCGATGCACAGGGCGCGCCGGTGGCCGATGATGCCCCCCCGGCTTCGATTGCTTTCAGTGTTTACGAAATCCGCGTCAAACCAGGCACTCTTTATCAACCGCATCCGGCTTTCGCGACCGATGCCAGCGGCCGCCTGCTGTATCACGATCTCAAGCCGGACGAGCTCGATGATATCTACAAGCTCAGCGATTTCAAGCAAACCGGCGCGCGCGAATTGATCGCAGCCGATTACGTATTCCAGATCAAGCGGCTCGCCCATCCACATTTGCATTCGCCGATCTTCGGTTTGATGAGCGAGTACGTCGTCGGGCTTAAAGAGTTTTCAGCGACGCTGAAACAAGCCGATCAGCAAACCAACGGCAAGGGAAAGCGAGCCTACCTCGATCTGAACAAGTATTCGCTGCCGGGCGCTGAAGTCGTCGATCGCTACACGTATCGCGTCAAGCTCAAAGGCAAGTATCCGCAATTCGTCTACTGGCTGGCAATGCCGTTTTTCGCTCCGGTACCGGAAGAAGCCCAGCGCTTCTATTCGCAGCCAGGCATGGCTGAAAAAAATCTCACGCTCGATTGGTATCCAATCGGCACCGGGCCTTACATGCTGACGGTCAATAATCCGAACCGCCAAATGGTGCTCGAGCGCAATCCTCATTTTCACGGCGAAACCTATCCGACCGAGGGCGAGCCCGGCGATGCCGAAAAAGGCTTGTTGAAAGACGCTGGCAAGCCGCTGCCTTTTATCGGCAAAGTCATCTTCAGCCTCGAGAAGGAAAGTATTCCATACTGGAATAAATTCCTGCAGGGCTATTACGACGCTTCTGGTATCAGTTCCGACAGCTTCGATCAGGCGGTGCAGATCAGCAGTGGCGGCGACATCGCGCTGACCGATGCGATGCGCGAGAAAGGAATACGCCTGGTCACTTCGGTTGCACCAAGCGATATCTATCTGGCCTTCAACATGCTCGATCCCATCGTCGGCGGCGACAGCGAACGCGCGCGCAAGCTGCGTCAGGCGATATCGATCGCCGTTGATTACGAAGAATACATCAGCATATTCGCCAATGGTCGCGGCATTCCCGCGATGGGGCCGATTCCTCCCGAAATATACGGTAATAAACCGGGGCAGGAAGGCATCAATCCGCATGTATATGCGTGGGTCGATGGCGAGCCGCGGCGAAAGCCCTTGACCGAGGCACTGAAGCTGCTCGCCGAGGCCGGCTATCCTGGTGGCATAGATCGCAAAACCGGAGCGCCGCTGGTGCTGAACCTCGATACCACAGCGCGCGGGCCGGACGATAAGGCGCGGCTCGACTGGATGCGCAAACAATTTGGAAAATTGAATCTGCAGCTCGTCGTGCGCGCGACCGATTACAACCGGTTTCAGGACAAAATCCGCAAAGGAAACGCGCAACTGTTCCAGTGGGGCTGGAACGCCGACTATCCGGATCCGGAAAACTTTCTGTTCCTGCTTTATGGGCCGCAAAGCCGCGTCAATCATGAAGGCGAAAACTCAGCCAATTACGCCAACCCGGAGTATGACAAGCTGTTCGAGCAGATGAAGAATATGACAAACGGCCCGGAACGGCAGGCGATCATCGACCGCATGCTGGAGATCGCCCGCTTCGATGCGCCGTGGGTGTGGGGACTGCATCCGAAAGAGTACAGCCTGTACCACCAGTGGATGCATAATCAGAAGCCGAATCAGATGGCGCGCAATGGTCTCAAATACCAGCGTGTTGACACCGAACTGCGCGTCGAAAATCGTGCAGCGTGGAATCATCCAGTCGTGTGGCCGCTGCTGCTGCTGGCCGCGTTACTGATCGCAGTCGCGCTGCCGGCAGTCATCAGCTACCGGCGCAGGGAACGCAAGGTGCTCAAAGTCGTGCCGGCCGATGCGCATTGATGCCGATGCGGCGGGCGAACGAATTTCAGTTTGCAGCGCGACCGCGCGCTTGTCTTGCTTTGCAACACGTGCAATGACAGCTTCCACCGATGATTAACTACATCATCCGCCGGTTGCTGTATGCAATCCCGATTCTGATCGGCGTCAACATCATCACCTTCACGTTGTTCTTTCTGGTCAACACGCCAGATGACATGGCGCGCATGCAGCTTGGTGTCAAGCGGGTGACGCCGGAGGCGATCGAAAAATGGAAGCTGGAGCGCGGCTACGACAAACCTTTGCTGATCAACTATCAGGCGGCTGGCGCCCGCAGGCTGACCGATACGATTTTTTTCGAGAAATCGATCTCGATGTTCGCCTTCGATTTCGGCCGCTCCGATGACGGGCGCAATATCGGCCACGAAATCAGCACGCGCATGTGGCCGAGCCTCGCAATCGCACTTCCGGTGTTTCTCGTTGGCCTGCTGGTTTACATCACGTTCGCGCTATTGATGGCTTTTTTCCGCGCGACCTACATCGATTTTGCCGGCGTCGTGCTGTGCGTCGCGTTGATGTCGATTTCGGGCCTGTTCTACATCATCGGCGGCCAATATCTGATCAGCAAGCTCTGGCATCTGGTCCCAATTTCGGGCTTCGGCAGCGGCTTGAACGCCGCCAAGTTTCTGGTGCTGCCGGTCGTGGTCGGCGTGGTCAGCAGCGTCGGCGCGAGCTCACGCTGGTATCGCACGATTTTTCTTGAAGAGATCAACAAGGACTACGTCCGTACCGCTCGCGCCAAAGGGCTGTCGGAGCTGCGCGTGCTGTTCAAGCACGTGCTGCAGAACGCGCTGATTCCGATAGTGACCGGCGCCGTTGTCGTGATCCCGCTGCTGTTCATGGGCAGCCTGATCGTCGAGTCGTTTTTCGGCATCCCGGGGCTCGGCAGCTACACGATAGACGCGATCAATTCGCAGGATTTCGCCGTCGTGCGTGCGATGGTTTTCCTGGGATCCTGTCTGTACATCGTCGGCCTGATTCTAACCGACATCGCTTACACGATGGTCGATCCGCGCATCAGGCTCGAATGAACGCCTTCAAACCCGTCATCCTGTGGACCGATGCGCTGATATACCTGCTGATCGCCTCGATCATCGTATTCGTTTTCTTCGTCCGGCGCCGCGAGTATCTGCTTGCCCCGTGGCGGCGCGTCGCGCACAGCGCGAGTGGCATGTCGTCCGTGATTGTGCTGTCGATATTCGCCGTGATCGGCGTGCTCGATTCGGTTCATTTCCGCCCGGCGATCGGCGCCGATAGCGGCGAGGGAAACTATTCTGTCGAGGTCCGAAGCCTTCTCGATGTGATCGCCGCACCCCTGCGCGCGAAGGGCGAAAAGACCTATTCGGCGCCGTTCGCTACGCACCTTTTCTCGAAGGAAACGGTAACGCTGGCCGATGGCAGCGAAGCGCGCATCTATCCGCGTTTGCGGCATGGCGGCGCGCATCTGGAAAATCCTGATGAGCAACGCTCCGGCGATATCCTGACGCGGCTGGCCACAGCGGTTGGCGCCGCCGTGCTGCTGTGGCTCGCAATTAGCGCGTTGCTGATCCTGTACCGGTCATTGCGGCGGCAGAGCGGATTCCGCGCTACTTTCGTCCGCTACTCGCGCGGCGATTCCGATTTTCCCTGGCGCGCGGTGCTGATAACGACAGGAGTGGCCCTGCTGATCATTGTCCCGATGATCGTTCTGAGCGGTCACTACCACGTGCTGGGTACCGACAAGGTAGGCCAGGATGTGCTGTACCTCGCCGTGAAAAGCATACGCACCGGGCTCGTCATCGGCACGCTGACGACTTTGGTCATGCTGCCGTTTGCGCTCGCGCTCGGCATCCTGGCCGGCTACTTTCGCGGCTGGATCGACGACGTCATTCAGTATACGTATACGACGCTGAGCTCGATCCCCGGTGTGCTGTTGATTGCCGCAGCGGTGTTGATGACGCAGGTTTATATGGACACGCATCCGGAGATGTTCGAAACCGTGTCGCAACGCGCCGATCTGCGCCTGCTGTTTCTGTGCATCATTCTCGGCATCACCAGTTGGACCGGTTTGTGTCGTCTGCTGCGCGGCGAAACGCTCAAGCTGCGCGAAATGGAATACATCCAGGCGGCGCAGGCCTTCGGCGTTTCGTCGTGGCGCATCACCAGCCGCCACATCCTGCCCAACGTCATGCATATCGTGCTGATCGCGATCGTCATGGATTTCAGCGGTCTGGTGCTGGCCGAGGCGGTGTTGTCGTATGTCGGCGTCGGCGTCGATCCGTCGATGATCAGCTTCGGCACCATGATCAACAGCGCCCGTCTCGAAATGGCGCGCGAACCCATGGTCTGGTGGTCGCTGGCGGCCGCATTCACCTTTATGTTTGTACTCGTACTGTTCGCAAATCTGTTCGCCGACGCGGTGCGCGACGCCTTCGATCCACGAGTCAGAACGCGTGCCGCGAAAACGTCTGCGCGCCGCGCCAATCTCGCGAAAATGGGGCCCGCAACCAGCGCCTCGCAGCCGACCCTCGGGTTGAAATGAACGCCAGACCGGAAATCGCAGTAGCCGCGCCGTTGCTGAAAATCGAAGATTTGCGCACCTGGCTGGACACCGGTGACCAGATCGTGCGCGCAGTCGACGGGGTATCGCTCGAAGTCGCGCGCGGCGAGACGTTCGCGCTGCTTGGCGAATCGGGCTGCGGCAAGTCGATGACCGCGCTTTCCATCATGCGCTTGTTGCCGGAGACTGCCGAGATCGTCTCGGGCAGCGTGAAGCTCGAAGGCGATGATTTGCTCGCGCTGCCCGAGGTTGCGATGCGCGGCGTGCGCGGTCGACGCATCAGCATGATTTTTCAGGAGCCTATGCTGAGCCTGAATCCGGTGCTGACCGTCGGCGGACAAATCGAGGAGGCGCTGAAGCGGCACACTCGGCTCGACGATAATGGTCGCGCTAAACGCGTCATCGAGCTGCTTGATGACGTCGGCATCCCCGATGCCGAGCGGCGGCAGCGCGAGTATCCATTTCAATTATCGGGCGGCATGCGCCAGCGCGTCATGATCGCGATGGCCTTGGCCGGCGACCCGGAGCTTCTGGTCGCCGATGAGCCGACCACCGCGCTCGATGTCACGATTCAGGCGAAAATCCTGGATTTGCTGCGCGAACTGCAGGAACGTCGGCAGATGTCCATGCTGCTGATCACCCACGATCTCGGTGTGGTATCGGAAATGGCGCAGCAGATCGCCGTAATGTATGCGGGAGAAATCATCGAGCTCGCTTCGCGCGCGCGCTTCTTTGCGACACCCGCCCATCCTTACTCGCGCAAGCTGTTCGATTCGATCCCGACCAAAAACAAACGCGGCGGTTCACTGGCCGTTATCAGGGGCGGCGTGCCGGCGTTGAGCAGCGAGTTTCGTGGCTGCCGCTTTGCCGATCGCTGCGATTACGCCTGGGATGTATGTCGTGACGTAGCACCCGGCTGGAGCGACGTGGCGCCTGGTCAAAAAGTCAGATGTCATTTGTATGAAGGACCGACGCGCAGAATGAGCGAACTCGTGCTCGAAATCGGCACCCTGGATTTGCGCGACGATGCAGGCGCGTTGACCGATCGGGTCGACTTGGGCAAAGCCGATGACAAGCCATTTCTCGAAGTCGAGAATCTCAAAGTGCATTTCCCGATTCATAAAGGTCTGCTCAAGCGCGTGGTAGGGCACGTCAAGGCGGTTGACGGCGTTTCGCTGGCGATCAAAGCGGGACGCACGTTGGCGTTGGTCGGCGAATCGGGTTGCGGCAAGACGACCGTCGGAAAATCCATTTTGCGTCTGATCGAGCCCACTGCGGGAAGCGTGCGCTTCGAAGGCATCGATCTGGCCAGCTTGAGCCCCCGCAAGTTGCGACAACGTAGATCGGATCTGCAAATCGTATTCCAGGATCCCTATGCATCGCTGAACCCGCGCATGCGCGTTACCGAGATCATCGAGGAAGGCATGGCGGCGCTCAAAGTTGGGGAGCATGCGGCTGGACGGTCGCAACGCATCGACGATCTATTGCGCGAAGTCAACCTCAGCGTTGAATCGAAATACCGCTATCCCCACGAATTCTCGGGCGGACAGCGCCAGCGTATCGCTATCGCACGCGCCCTGGCGGTCAACCCCAGGTTAGTCGTCTGCGACGAGCCGACCAGTGCGCTCGATGTCTCGGTGCAGGCGCAGATATTGAACTTGCTGAAGACGCTACAGAGCAAGCTCGGGCTCGCTTATCTTTTCATCACCCACAATATTTCCGTTGTGGAGTTTTTGGCGCACGAGGTCGCGGTGATGTACCTGGGCCGCATCGTCGAGCGTGGGACGGTCGCAGAGGTATTGAATCATCCGAAACATCCTTACACTCGGGCACTGCTATCCGCCGTACCCGTGATCGAAGAGGGCGGC
>JBGTFJ010000236.1:0-1818 GCA_041747355.1 Burkholderiales bacterium | reverse complement strand
CGGCGACATCGCGCAGCGGCGAATGCTTGGCGCGCCGGTGCGCAAGCGGGCGCGCCGGCTCTCCTTCGAAGTCTACGATGACCACATCGTTATGCGCGATCAGCACCTGGCCGAGATGAAAATCGCCGTGGTAGCGCGTTTTTATTGCGTCCCGCGCAGGTTTGGCGGCGTCGAGCTTCGCAGGTTGTTTCGTCCGGGCGCTTTGCTCGATTCGCGCAATCAACGCCGCAGTGTTAGCGAGCACGCTTTCGGCAACGCCGCGAGCTGCTTCCGACAAGCCGGACAGGCGTTGCCTGAGCAACGCGAGTGTGTTTCGCACATCTTCCGCGACCTGCGCGCTCCAGCTTCGAATATCGTCCGCGCTGACGGGCTCCGGATCGAAATCCGGATCGCCCTGCAACGCCGCGAGCGCGGCGTGCAGTTCGGCGGTGCGTTGCCCCAGCACGCGCATCAGTATCAGATAGATCGCGTGGGCATCGGCAGCCGGCCGGCTGTCGCGGTCTTTCAGCAGCCGCCCTTCGAGAAAGCGTTCGAGATACGACAGCGTATACGACCAGCCGTCTCCCTGATTGCCGACATAGCCTTGCAGCGCGGCCAGTGTCACGATCTTGTCTTCGCCTTCGCAATATTCAAGGGCGCCGGCCAGCGGCGGAATGCGCACGGCCGGCGCGGTCTGGGTCAGGAACTGGCCGATTTCGAGCTCGGGGTTCCTGCCTTCGATCAGACGCCGATAGCCTTTCAGCATTAGCCTTTCGCCGATGACGACCGAAGTATTGCTCTGCTCGATGCCGAGCCGGCGCAACGTCATGTCGCCATCGCCGGCGAGCTCGTCGAGCACCGTGGTTGCGTGAAAACGGAGGTGGCCTGCGCCGCTGGCGATCTCGCGGTTATCGTGCATCGCGTCCACCATTGCGCGGCAGAAGTCGTCGTCGAAGAAGGCGTCGTACAAAATGCCGGTCCGCGATTTCATGCGGATGCGCGCGTACGGATTGCGGGCCGCCGCTTGCGTGCCGCCGCTGGCGTCATCGCTGTCCCACGCCAGCGATATCGGCACGAAATAGCACTGGCTGTCCTGGTCCGCTGTATGCACGGTCGCCCAGCCAAGCAGCCATGCGCTATCGCCGCGGTTGAACAGCACGGAGTGTACGAGTTCGATACCGGTGATCGCAACGCCTTTCAGCGCAAACCAGCGCTGCGACGACAGCATGGCCGGCAATACTTCCTGTTCGAGTTGCTGGCGCGCCGGCGCTTCGAGCAGGCGTCGCAGCACTTCGCCGTGCGCGGTCGCGGCGGTGACGGTTTTCGCGCCGGACGGAATCACCAGCACAGGCAGTTCAATCTGCGCCAGACGTTCTTCGTGCCAGCGCGGGCCGGTAGCTTCGGTGGCAAGACTGAACCAGTAAAACGCGTAGCCCGGCAAGGTCAGGAAATACGGCAGCTCGCCGACCGGCGGGAATGGTGTGCGTCCGACCAGTTCGATCGGCACGCGGCCTTTGAAGCCGGCGAGGTCGAGTTCGACCGGTTGCGCCGAGCGCGACAGATTGGCCACGCACAGAATGACCTCATCGCCATATTCGCGCACGTATGCGAGCACTTTACGGTTGCCCGGACGCAGCAGAGTCAGCGTGCCGCGGCCGAACGCCTGATAGGCTTTGCGCACCGCCATCAGCCGCTTCATCCAGTTCAGCAGGGAAGACGGGCTGCGGCTCTGCGCCTCGACATTGACGCCTTCATAACCGTAGACCGGGTCCATGATCGGCGGCAGAAACAGGCGCGCCGGGTCGGCGCGCGAAAAGCCGGCATTGCGGTCGGAGCTCC
>JBGTFJ010000235.1:0-3837 GCA_041747355.1 Burkholderiales bacterium | reverse complement strand
TCCTGAATGCAAACTACATCGCCAGACGGCTTGAGCCGCATTATCCGATCCTCTACAAAGGCAGGAACGGCACGGTCGCGCACGAATGCATCGTCGATTTTCGGCCGATCAAGGAGCGCTGCGGCATCACCGTCGACGATGTCGCGAAACGCCTGATGGACTATGGCTTTCACGCGCCGACCGTGTCGTTCCCCGTCGCCGGCACCTTGATGATCGAGCCAACCGAAAGCGAAGACAAGGCCGAGCTCGACCGTTTCTGCGACGCCCTGATCGGCATCCGCCGCGAAATCGCCGCCATCGAAACGGGCACCGCCGATGCCGAAAACAATCTGCTGCGCAATGCGCCGCACACGCACGAACTGCTGCTCGAAGACTGGACGCGGCCGTATTCGCGCCAGCAGGCGTTCTTCCCGTTGCCTTATCTGATCGACAACAAATACTGGCCGCCGGTCGCTCGCATCGACAACCTGCAGGGCGACCGCACGCTCATTTGCACCTGTCCGCCGATCGCGGAATATGCGATGGAAAGCCCGGCCTAGAAGAAGTTTGTAGCGCGCGCTACGTCATCCTCCAGTTGCCCGCTTATCGAGGTCGATAACGGTTCATCCCCACGCGTGTGGGGAACACTCAGCCAAAGGCCTGCCGCGATCGACAAACACTTCTTCGGCAACGCTCGACGGTGTGCACCGGCCGCCTGAACTACGCGGCCGACGTCAAGACCAAGGCCAACGTGCTTAACGTGCAGGCCTGCGATGCGCGCGATCTGCCGAGCCTGGCCTGGATCGAGCGCGACATGCGCACCGGCATCGTTCTCCGCGGCAAGGTCAAATTCTGCTAGAATCGTGGCTGTACCAACTTCCGTACAGGAAACATGAAAACCATCAGCTACACCGAAGCGCGCAGGGAACTCAAAAGAGCGATGACCGATGTCAACGAAGATCACGCGCCGATTCTCATCACCAATCAGAACGGGGCGCCCGCGGTCCTTATGTCGCTGGAGGATTACCATTCATGGGAAGAAACCGCGTACCTGATGCGAAGCCCCGAAAACGCAAAACGCCTCACGAGCGCGATAGCCCAGCTCGACGCGGGCAAGGGGCGCCGCCGCAAGCTGCTCTCACCTGGGCCGACGAAGCCTGGGAAGACTACCTCTGGTTCGCGCGCAACAAGCCAGCGCTCCACGCCCGCATCAACCGCCTCATCGAAGAAATCCGGACCAGCCCGTTCGCGGGCCTAGGCAAGCCGGAACCTCTGAAACACGAACTGGCGGGCTACTGGTCGCGCCGCGTCAGCGAGGAGCATCGGCTCGTTTACAAGGTCAGCGCGATTGAAATTCGCATCGCGCAATGCCGCTTCCACTACCAGAAAAAGTAACAGGATCGCGGCGCCAGGCTGCAAATTCCCGGTTCATCCCCACACGCGTGGGGATGAACCGGTGGCAGTCAACTGCGGACGATGCGCTTGCCCCGTAGTGATCCAGGCAACCGATGACGGATGCTGGGAGGCGAGAGCTATGTCATCCTCCAGCTACCCGCGACCGCGGCGGCGCTCGCGTCCTGGTGTTCGGTCTTGGCGGAATGGGTGCGAATTTCGTCGAGATGCCATAGCCGGAATCCGCCACGGAACGCGGTTTGATTGCCGGCGACACGCATGCCATGCGGAAGCGCGCCGACCAGTTTGGCGTTGCCGCCGCCGATCACAACGGTATCGGCCACCACGGCGCCGGCCAGGATGCTCGCGATCTCGACGGCGACGCGTTGCCAGGCTCTTTTTCCGATCCGCCGCAGGCCCGGTTTGCCGACCATTTCGACCATAGTCACCTTGCCGTCGTATTTGAGCTGGCCGAGTTCGAGCGGGATAATGACGTTTTCGGCGATCAGGGTCGAGCCCAGCCCGGTGCCCAGGCCGAGGAACAGCATTCTGCCGCCTTCATAACTGCCGAGCGCCTGCATCGCCGCATCATTGATGATTTTGACCGGGCGCCCGAGGGCGGCGGCAAAGTTGAAACCGACCCAGCCGGCGGCGAGATTCCACGGCTCCGAGCGGGGTCCGTTATCGCCGGTCAGTCCCGGATAGCCGATCGATACCGCGTCGTAGTCCCAACCTTTCGCGAGCTCCTGCACCATCTCCACCATTCGCAGCGGCGTCAGGTCGACGCCCGACGGCGCTTTGCGCGGCCTGGTTTTTTCGGTTGCCAGAATCTTGATCTTGCTGCCGCCGATATCGATCGTCAGAATGTTTTTTGGCGAGCGCGGCAGGGTATGGTGCGTTTCATCCGGGCTTTTCTCCTGACGCGCTTTATTCGACGAAGCCCGGCTGGCATTCGGCTTGGCTGCCATGATCAAAGTTCTCCTGTTGGATGATATGAAAAAATGACCGCGTGCGTTGGTTCCGCGATGTAAACGGATGCAGCGTATTCCTCGAATGCATCGTCTACAAGCGTTTATGCTTACGCGTAGTGGACGCGATTCATTGTCAAGACAGATGAAGCGCGGTCGAATATTTCGATCAGCATGCAACCTCATATGCATCGGCGCCGGAAGCTCATCGATTACAGCGCCAAAAGAGATTGCAATCGCCTGCCAAGCCTTTGTTCGCCTGCGACCAGGGCCCTCATTTCCGGAGAAAAAATGCGCTACACAACCTTGCTCGTCGCAACGCTGCTCGCGGGCGCCGGGCACGCGCAAAATATCGTGTCGATCGATGTCCCCTATGTGCCGACGCCCGAGCCTGTCGTCGAAAAAATGCTGGAGATGGCCAGGGTCGGCCCGAGCGACGTGATTTATGACCTGGGATCGGGCGACGGGCGCATCGTGATCGCGGCGGCGAAAAAATACGGCGCGCGCGGCATCGGCGTGGAAATCGATCCGCAGATGGTCGGCGAGGCGCGCGATAACGCAAAGGCCGCCGGCGTTGCCGATCGTGTGGAGTTTCGCGAAGGCAATCTGTTCGAAATGGATTTCAGGGATGCAACTGTCGTGACACTTTACCTGCAGCGGCCGCTGAACCTGCGGCTGCGTCCGAAGCTGTTGCGCGAACTGAAGCCCGGCACACGCATCGTTTCGCACAGCTTCGACATGGGCGACTGGGCGCCGCAGGAAACCGCCCGGATCGAGGGGCGCAATATCTACTACTGGGTGGTTCCCGAATTGCCGCCCGAATCCCGTTAACAGCGGCGATAAGCCAGATCGCGGCGAATCCGCGCGGGAAATTGCTGTCAACTTGTCATGCGCGTAACGGTGAATGAATTCGCGAATCCACCAACCGGTCGTGCGTCAGTTCCAGATCTCAGTTCAGGCCGTTCGTCCCCCGATTAGAGCATTCGAGGGCAGGCTCTGAGCTTGTCGAAGGTTGAACGTGTTCGTGGTTCGACAAGCTCACCACGAACGGCCTAAATGATGCAGTACCCACTAACAAATAATGCACTACCCACTAGCTAGAGGAAGAATGATGAGCTTTGAGTTTCGGCCACACAACAACGATCGACGCGGCGACACGACGGTCAGAAAGGCCGCCGGCGTCGCAGCCCTTTTAGCTTTAACTACTCTGGGTGCCCTGATTGCAATCCCCGCCTTCGCACAGGCGCCGCGCTCGCCGACGCCGAAATCGATCGATGCGCCGATCCGCACGACCGTAGTGGCGAAAGGCCTCGAACACCCGTGGGGGCTCGCGTTCCTGCCGGATGGCCGCATGCTGGTGACCGAGCGCGCAGGACAGTTGCGCCTTGTCGGCAAAAACGACCAGCTTTCCGAACCGCTCAAAGGCGTGCCGAAAGTGTTCGCGCGAGGGCAGGGTGGCCTGCTCGACGTCGCCGTATCGCCGCAATTCGCCAGCGAT
>JBGTFJ010000234.1:0-3332 GCA_041747355.1 Burkholderiales bacterium | reverse complement strand
AACACCGCGCTATAACATCAGGTTTGTCGACGACAAATCCTATCCGTATATCAAGCTCACTGGGGATGCGGTGCCACGCCTCGCCTATTATCGAGGGTCGCTCGATAAGGCCCATCGTTACTTCGGTCCGTTTCCGAATTCCGGCGCGGTCAAGGAAAGCATTCATCTGCTGCAAAAAGTATTTCGTGTGCGCACGTGCGAGGACACGGTTTTCCGCAATCGCTCGCGTCCTTGTTTGCTGTATCAGATCCGCTGCTGTTCGGCGCCGTGCGTTGGTTTGATCGATTCCGCAAGCTATCTGGAGGACGTCAACAGCGCCGCGCTGTTCTTGCAGGGCAAGGAAGATGAAGTGATTCAAAGGCTGATTGAAAGGATGAATGCCGCGGCCGAAAGTCATGATTTCGAAGCGGCAGCGCTGTTTCGAGATCAGATTAAAAGCCTGCGCACGGTGCGCGAGAAACAGTTCGTCGCTAACGACAGCGAGCTCGATGCAGATATCATCGCCTGCGCCGCCAGTGGCGGCATTGTCTGCGTCAATCTGGTCATGATTCGCGGCGGCCGCCATCTCGGCGACAAAAGTTTTTATCCCAAAAACGCCGACGACTGCGATGCAGGCGGCGCCCTCGAAGCGTTCGTCGCGCAGCATTATCTCGGCCGCACAGCACCCCCGCTGATCGTGGTCAGCGAGAAGATCGCGGTCGGCGCGCTCGAACAGTTACTGACCGAGCAGAGCGGCCGCAAAGTGCGCATCGTCAATAACGCCATCGGCGGCCGCAAGGTCTGGGTTTCCATGGCGGCGCAAAACGCGCGTCTCGGAATCGACCAGAAGCTCGCCATGGCGGCAACACGGGAAGCGCGGCTGTCTGCTTTGCAGCAATCTCTGAACCTGCCCGATTCCGCTCATCGCATCGAATGCTTCGACATCAGCCATACCTCCGGCGAGGCGACCGTCGCGTCGTGCGTGGTCTACGATCACGGCGGCATACAGAATAGCGAATACCGGCGCTACAACATCACCGGCATCACGCCCGGCGACGACTACGCCGCGATGCGCCAGGTGCTGACGCGGCGCTACCGCAAGCTGGCCGAAGGCGAGGGCAAAGCGACCGACGGCAAGCTTCCCGATTTGATCCTGATCGACGGCGGCAAGGGCCAGGTCGGCGTCGCGTTCGAAGTATTGTCCGAACTCGGCCTGCACGAAATCGCGCTGATCGGCGTCGCCAAGGGGGAAGCGCGTAAGCCAGGGCTCGAGCAACTGGTTTTTGCCCACGATCAAAAGCCGCTACAATTGGGCGCCGATCACCCGGCGCTGCATCTGGTCCAGCAGATTCGCGATGAAGCGCATCGATTCGCTATATTTGGCCATCGTGTAAAGCGCGCCAAGGCGCGCACCAGTTCGAGTCTTGAACACATCGGCGGCATCGGCGCGAAACGCCGGCAGCGCCTGCTGACGCGCTTCGGAGGGCTCAGGGGCGTACAGTCGGCCAGTATCGACGAGCTGACTCGCGTGGAAGGTATCAGCCGCGCCCTGGCCGAGAAAATTTACCAGGAGTTGCATTGATCGATGGCCCTAGGCTGACTTGATTCCAGAGCCGAAAAATCCAGTGCTCGATAACTTCGCAGGCAAAGCGCCGTCGGTGATGCCGCTAAATGTTCCCAATCTGCTGACCTGGTTTCGCATCCTGATGATCCCGCTGTTCGTCGGCATTTTTTATCTGCCCGACGCGTGGCTGCCGATGCATCAGAAAAATCTGATCGCGACCTTATTGTTCGCATTGGCCGCGATCACCGACTGGCTCGACGGTTATCTCGCGCGCACGCTGAATCAGGCATCGGCATTCGGCGCATTTCTCGATCCGGTTGCCGACAAGTTGATGGTCGCGGCAGCGTTGATCGTTCTTCTCGATCTCGAACGCGTCAACCCGACTATCGCATTCATCATCATCGGCCGCGAAGTCGCGGTATCCGCGCTGCGGGAATGGATGGCGCTGATCGGCGCCGGGAAAAGCACTGCCGTCTCATTGACCGGGAAGATCAAAACGGGAACGCAAATGGCGGCCATCCTGCTGCTGCTGTATCACGACAACGTTGCCGCCCTCAACGCGCATGCGGTTGGCACCTGGCTCGTTTACCTCGCCGTCGTCCTCACCCTATGGTCGATGGCGTATTACATGAAAATGGCATGGCCGCGCGTTGCCGAACGCATTTGAGGACGAGGGTTTCTTGAACAAAAAGGAGTAAGGAAATATAATCCTGTTCTGTTTTTCGCGGGAATAGCTCAGTGGTAGAGCACAACCTTGCCAAGGTTGGGGTCGCGAGTTCGAGCCTCGTTTCCCGCTCCACATCGTAGGGAAAACTGGTGTTTTAGTCGTTGCGGCTGAACCTGACGGTTAAGCTTCGGCATAACCAGGGGCGCCCTCTCCGAAACGGAGTTTTCCCTTTCAATTCCAGTTCCGATGTCTCTTGCTATTCGCCGAGACCGCTCGGGAAGTGCGTAAGCCCCCAGGGCGGGGTGGCAGAGTGGTCATGCAGCGGCCTGCAAAGCCGTGTACGCCGGTTCGATTCCGACCCCCGCCTCCATCTCATTCAACAAATCGTGCCGGAGCGACGGCACCCGCTCCTCGCCAATTCGGAATACATCATGAAAAAGCTTCTGGTCTTGTGCGGCACGGCTCTCGCGTTCAACGCGCAGGCGATGCATCCCATGGAATTCGAGCAGGCGAGGGTAGCGGCCGACGAGGTCGCGTCGATCGCCGCGCGTTACCGCATGTGCAAGGTGGAGGACATCGAGCAGCTCAGGCGCGCCTATATCAATCACGCGCAACTGTGCAATGCGTCGGAACAAGACATCGCGCGCCTCGAGAAGGAATATGACGAGCGTCTGGCGTTTCACGGCAAGGAACTGCGAGCGAAAAAGTTTGCCTGCAAGGATAGCGCCGCCGTGGCAGCCAGAAAAACCGCGAAGCTTGCGAAGAAGATTCAAGATATCGATTGCTGATTTTTTTCGCTGGCGCCGAGCGGTGTCCGGATTTCCGGCCAGAAAGAGCGAGACCCGAAGCGCATGAAAAAAACCGCGTCTCGCGACGCGGTTTTTTAACGTACTTCAGTGATGCCTTGTCAGATCGGCATCTTATTGCCTGTTACTTGGGTGTATCGCCGGATTGCGTCGTCGGCTTACCCTCGGCCTTTTCGCTGCTTCCCGATGCGCCAGCCTCCCCGGGCTTTGCGCCACCGTCGCTGGGCTTCGCAGCTGCACCGCCCGCTCCTGTTGGTCCTGCTGCGCCGGGATCAGCGCTCTGATCGTCTTTTTTCGGGCCCGCTGCTTTGGGATT
>JBGTFJ010000233.1:0-3455 GCA_041747355.1 Burkholderiales bacterium | reverse complement strand
GCAGCGTATGTGCTCGGCGTATCGCGCGCGGTCGGCGAAACCATGATCGTGGCCGTCGCCGCCGGCCTGCAGCCGAACCTGACCTGGAACCCGGCCGAGCCGGCTGCGACTATCACCGCGTATATCGTACAGGTCAGTCTCGGCGATCTGCCTCACGGCAGCATCGGCTACCAAACGATATTTGCTGCTGGCTTGACACTGATGCTATTGACGCTGGTATTCAACATCGCCGGACACGTGTTGCGCAGACGCTATCGGCAGATCTATTAGATGGAAGATACCCTTCACATCACGGAGATGCGCGCCATGATCGCCAGCCGCAAGCGCTGGGATCTCGTGTTCGCCATCATCGGCATGCTCGCGTTGGGAATCGGCGTGCTGGCGTTCGCGGCGTTGTTTATCGACATGTTGATCAAGGGCGCACCGGTCCTGTCGCTGGATTTCTTCACGTCCTTCCCGTCTCGGCGCGCCAGCCAAGCCGGTATCTTGTCGGCGTGGGTGGGCAGCACGCTGGTTATGCTTGTGACGGCGATAGCGGCGGTGCCGCTCGGTATCGGCGCCGGCGTTTATCTCGAAGAGTATGGCGCCAGGAACTGGTTTACCGATCTGATCGAAATCAATGTGACCAACCTGGCAGGCGTTCCTTCCATCGTTTATGGCTTGCTGGCGCTCGGGCTTTTCGTTTATCAGTTCGGCCTCGGTCAAAGCGTACTGGCGGCCGGCCTAACCCTGGCACTTTTGATCCTGCCCGTCGTCATCGTCGCGACCCGCGAGGCTATACGCTCCATCCCGGTCGGCATTCGCGAAGGCGCCTACGCGCTGGGCGCGACTAAATGGCAGGTAACGGCCGATCATATTCTGCCGTATTCGACGCCCGGCATTCTGACCGGCGTGATCATCGGGCTGGCGCGCGCGATCGGTGAAACCGCACCGATCATCACCATAGGCGCTTTGACCTTTATCGCGTTTCTGCCGCCCGCGCCGATCGAGAGTACGTTTCCGTATGTCTCGTTCGACTGGCTGATGGCGCCGTTTACCGTGATGCCGATCCAGATGTTCAACTGGACGTCGCGGCCGGAAGCGGCGTTTCAGGCGAATGCGGCCGCCGCCGGGCTGGTCCTTGTCGTCATGACGCTGTCAATGAACGCCCTGGCGATTTATATCCGCTATCGCTTGCGAAAAAACATCAAATGGTAAACGCCATGGTCAGCACCAAGCCGGAAACGCCGGGCAATGCAGCGCAGGTGCAGCCCCAGCCTGCGCTCGAACGAAAAGCCGAAACCCGGGACCTGCATTTTTACTACGGTTCGTTTCACGCGCTGAAGAACATCAATCTGACGCTTTACGATAAACAGGTCACGGCGCTGATCGGGCCGTCGGGTTGCGGCAAGTCGACTTATTTGCGCTGTTTCAACCGCATGCACGATTTGTATCCGGGCAATAAATACGAAGGCCAGATCCGGCTTTATCCAGACGACACCAACCTGCTTGGGCGCGAGGTCGATCCGATAGAAGTGCGCATGCGCATCAGCATGGTGTTCCAGAAAGCGAATCCTTTCCCCAAGACGATTTACGAGAACGTCGCGTACGGTTTGCGCGTGCGAGGCGTGTCGAAGCGCTCGCTTCTCGACGACAAGGTTGAGGAAGCGCTGCGCGGCGCCGCTTTGTGGGATGAAGTGAAGTCGCGGCTGGGCGAACTCGCGTTCAATCTTTCGGGCGGCCAGCAGCAGCGGCTTTGCATTGCTCGCGCTTTGGCGACGGATCCGGAAATCCTGCTGTTCGACGAGCCCACTTCGGCGCTCGACCCGATCGCCACCGCCAGCATCGAAGAGCTGATCACCGATCTGAAAAGCAAGGTCACGATATTGATCGTCACCCACAATATGCAGCAGGCGGCGCGTGTCTCCGATTTCACCGCCTATATGTATCTCGGCGAACTGATCGAGTTCGGCGTGACCGACACGATTTTCATCAAACCAAAGCACAGACAGACCGAAGACTACATCACCGGACGGTTCGGCTGACGCGAGTTATTAAGTTCTTATGCATCAGACAGATGACAACTTTGGACATTGTGGTCTGGTGCCGGCGCGAACGGCGGCGAAACGGGCGCCGCGTCAGGCCCCCTGATTCGCGCTTCCTTGAAAAGGGAAGATTGTGGGGGTTTAACCGACCGTAGTCACGCCCCCTTTGCTTTGCTCCCGCCTTTGTTTGCAAAGGGTTTAAGGCGCGACCGTCGAAACGCTGGCTCGTATCTCGCGGTCTCGCACCCTATTCTTCCCGAAATTCCGCTTGTTCCCGTTTGACCGCAACACCCCGCCACCAGTAAACTCTAGCGGGTTATGTGAAGGTTCAGGTGATGCGTCAAAAGCTTGTCGCCGGCAACTGGAAAATGCACGGCAACCTCGGGCAGAACCGATCGCTGCTCAAAACTGTCGGAATCGGCGTCGACAAGTTTCCGGAAGTGTGTTGCGCAGTGCTGGTCCCATACCCGTATCTCGCCCAAACCCAGGACTCATTGCAGTCGACCCGGCTTCAGTGGGGCGCGCAGAACGTCAGCGAATTTGCAGCCGGCGCCTATACGGGCGAAGTTTCGGCGCAGATGCTATGCGATTTCGGCTGCCGGTTTGCGATCGTCGGGCATTCCGAACGTCGCGCCCTGTACGGCGAGGACAGCGCCACCGTCGCCAGGAAGTTCGAAGCAGCGCAGGTCGGCGGGCTGACGCCCATCCTGTGCGTCGGCGAGAGCCTCGACGAACGCGAGAGTGATTCGACCGAAGACGTGGTGGGCGCCCAGCTCGACAGGGTTTTGAACGACTGCGGCAGGGCAGCTTTGGCTGAGGCCGTGGTTGCTTATGAGCCGGTCTGGGCGATCGGAACCGGAAAAACCGCATCGCCCGCCCAGGCGCAGGCGGTGCATGCATTCATACGCAATCGCGTTGCAGGTAAAGACGGCGCGATCGCAGCTGGCTTAAGAATCATTTACGGCGGCAGCGTAAAAGCTGCGAACGCGAAAGAGCTTTTCGCGATGCCCGATATCGATGGCGGATTGATCGGTGGCGCGTCGCTGGCTGCTGATGAATTTCTGGCCATTTGTGCCGCGGCTGCCGGAACAGAGGATGTGTTATGCAAACCGTGATTTTGGTCTTACACGTGCTGACCGCGCTCAGCGTGATCGGTCTCGTCCTGCTGCAGCATGGCAAGGGCGCCGACATGGGCGCTGCGTTTGGCAGCGGCTCCTCCGGCAGCCTGTTTGGTTCGAGCGGCTCGGCAAATTTTCTGAGCCGGGCAACCGCGGTTCTGGCAGCACTGTTTTTTATCACCAGCATGGGACTGACCTGGTTATCGAGCCACGGTGATGATTCGGTCGGTGTGATGGGCACTCAGCTAAGCATTCCCCAGCCAGCGCACTCGTCCCCGGCGCAGACGCCGGGCGATGCCGGTTCTCCCGCCGC
>JBGTFJ010000232.1:0-10128 GCA_041747355.1 Burkholderiales bacterium | reverse complement strand
GGTGGTGGAGGTGCTGCTGCGTACAAAGTCTCCGAGGACGGCAAGAAAGTCGATGAAAAAACCTACAAGGGCTACGGCGTTTACACCAATGTATGCGTTCCATGCCATGGGCGGGAAGCGACTGGCGGCATGGGCGGCGGCGCCAATCTGGTTGAATCCTTGAAGAAGATGTCTGCTGACGACGCCAAGAACATTATTCTGAATGGCAAACCGGGCACGCTGATGGCAGGTTTCAAGAGCCAACAACCTGTGGCGGACAACATCGATGGCATTTACTCGTATCTGAAAGGCCGTTCCGATGGAAAAATCTGGCCCAAGAGTCTGGAAAAGATGCAGTAGGATTCAGACGCAGTCAGGTGTTGGAAATCGTTTCCCGTCCACGCGCCAGGTTTATTGGGTTAACCAACACTCGCGCTACACGTTCAGTGGCAGGATTGGTAACCCAGTCGGAGTAGGATGTCCGGCGCCTGACGGCGTTGCAGACCTCGTCTTGTCGTTTTGCGGCCGATGAGCCGCGCTGTAGAAACATAACCGGATTTGCCGATCCTGCGCCGGCTTCTCTATGTTGAAGGTTGGATTCGCCACCTGTGTACACACGTTGGATCCACACCCGCTCATTAGCAGTCGTACCGGTGCTCGCTTGAAAACAGCTTGTCAGGTTCGGGCCGGTCGGCTCCCGTAATAGCTCGATGCAACTTATCGAGGTCCACATAAGGAAGTCTTCATGAATCGCTTACGGTTTTTCCGATTATCAGGCTTGTTATCTGCCGTCACGGCTACGCTATTCTTGTTTTCCGCGGCCGCCTATGCGCAGAAGCCAAGCGAGGACGCAGCCCAGGCACCGACGAAAGACGCTGCGCCTGGGCCAGCCAAGGACGCTGCGCCTTCGGCCTTTCGCGTTTGCGCCGATCCGAATAATCTGCCATTTTCAAATCGAAAAGGGGAAGGATTCGAAAACAAGATCGCGGAGCTGCTTGCCCAGGAAATGGGCGTCCCCGTCGAATACACCTGGTATCCGCAGCGCTTCGGTTTCATTCGCAATACCCTGCGCTCCAGAATACAGGGCGGCTTCAAATGTGACGTCATTATCGGCGTTCCCGAAAATTATACCGAGGCAGCGACTACGAAACCGTATTTCACTTCCAGCTACGCGATGGCTTTTCTGAAAGGCAAGGGTCTGGACGGCGTGAAAACGCAGGAAGACCTTCTGAAGCTTCCGCCAGAGCAGCTTAAAAAGCTCAAATTCGGCGTATTCGCCCAGAGCCCGCCGGTCGACTGGCTGCTCGGCAACAAGCTGTTCGATCAGGCCATCAGCTACCAAAAACAAACCGGCGATCCGGCGCAGTACCCGGGTCAGGTGATCGAAAAGGATCTCGTCAAGGGCGATATCGATGTCGCTTTCATCTGGGGTCCGATTGCCGGCTATTTCGCGAAACAGGCCAAAGGGGCGCAGATCGCCGTCGTTCCGATGCATGCGGTATCAGGCTCCAACGTTCAATATGGGTACCCGATCGCGATGGGTGTGCGCCAATCGGATAAGGAGCTGAAAGCGCAGCTCGATAAAATGATTGCCGGTAACCAGGGAAAAATCGACCAGATTCTGGACGATTACAATGTGCCGCGGGTAGATGCCAAGAAATGATCGCCTGAGCCTTGCCCGCCTTATCCCGTTTATCCGGCATCGTGGGGGGATGGGCAAGCTGCTCGCCGCGGCGCTGAGCGGCGCTCTGGCTTACTCGGGTCCATCGTTCGCGGTCGACCGCGATCTGTTCATCAAGTTGTCGCCCAGCGTTCTGAAGGTCGAGGCATTCAATCCGGATGGCAGCGTCTCTATCGGTTCCGGCGTGATGGTGGCCGAAGGGGCAGTCGCGACCAACTGCCATGTGACGCACCGGGCACGTCGCATCGAGTTGATCAAAAACGGGTTGCGCTGGGCAGTGCAAGGCCAAAGCAGCAATGCGCGACACGATTTGTGCCTGCTTTACTCGCGCCACGCGAATGTTCCGGTCGTTGCCATGAACAGCTCGAAACTGAAGCCGGGTCAAGCGGTGACGGCAGTCGGGTTTATCGGCGGTCTCGGTCCGCGGTTTTCCCAAGGGCACGTCAAGGCCCTGCACGATTATGACAAAGGAATGGTGATTCAGAGTAGTACGCCATTCAATGCAGGGGCAAGCGGCGGCGGCCTGTTCGATGGAGACGGGCGGCTGGTTGGCCTCGCGACATTCAAGGCCACGCGGGCGCGCGATGACTATCACTTTTCACTGCCGATCCAGTGGATTATCGACCAGCTCGAGGCGGACGATGCGGTGCCGGTCGGCCCGCTATCCGCCGAGGAGCCTTTCTGGCAGCAGAAAGACGCACAGCCCTTTTTCCTGCGCGCCCTGGCCATGGAAGCGAACAGCGACTGGAAAGGCATGCTCGACGTATCGGGAGACTGGGCCCGCGCCGAGCCGGACAACGTGCATTCCTGGGTTGCGGTCGGGAAGGCGCATTTCCACCTCGATCAATACCCCGAGGCGATCGCGGCCTACCGCAAAGCGACCGCAATCGACGCGCAAGACGCGGAAGCGTGGTTTCAGCTCGGCCTTGCCTTCGCCGACAAAGGGGAAAACAGCGAGGTCAGGCAAGTACTGATGGTTTTGAAGAACATCGATCCCGATCTTGCCGAGCAGTTGGGCGACGCGGCATTCCGTTAGACGGCTGTCGCAATCCGCCTCGCTTGCAATACTTCGTTGCCCAAAGGCCCATCCGGGCCCTTAGCACTCGTCTCGGTCGCGCTCGCTATTTGATACCCTGTTAAGTTTTTCAGCGCGCACCGGTTATCCGGAACGCGCAGCCATCCATCCAGTCCAAAACGTTCATATCGTCGTTCAGGAGAGATCATAGTGTCGAAAATTTTTGCTTCCGCAGTGGCTTTGCTGCTTGTCTTTCCACCGATCGTCCACGCCGAGGACAAATATTCGGACGCCGAGGTGCTGCTGTTCGAGACCAATCATCTGAAGGAAATCACCAAACCCACGATTTTGCAGTACGAGTTCAAGAAGGACGGGGAGCTCGAGAACGGTTTCGAGGACAAAGTCGCGGTCAACATCAGCAAAGTCGGCAGCGAGGGAAAAACCGTATCGGCCGAATATTTGTCGGGCGAGCGAAAGACCGATTTTACGTCGGTCGAAGGCGCGTCGGGCAACCCGGTCGTCATGTATTTTCTCGAGCGGGATATTCGTGAAATGCAACGGCTGACTGGCGGCAAACCACCATACTTCAAGAAGCGTATACGCCTTTCGCTGGCTGACGGCGCGGAAGTTCGGCCCGTCAAATTCAGTTTCGATGGCAAGGAAGTCGAAGGCAGGGAGATCAAAATCACGCCTTACGTCAATGACCCGCTGAAGGCGCGTTTCGGCAAGTATGTCGGCAAGTATTACCTGTTCACCCTGGCCGAAGCCGTGCCGGGTGGCGTCTACCAAATGCGCGCAATCATCCCCGAGCAGGCTGCGCAAGGCGAAACAAAGTCCAAGACTATGATTCAGGAAACGTTGACGTTCAGCAAAGCATCGAATCTCGTGGCCGGCAAGTAACTCCTGTTACAACGAAATCCGGAAGTCGAACACTTCGCGCGGCGGTCGCCCAGAGATGCAGGGGCGGGCTGTGCGAAGTTGGTGCGAGGCTCGCTGGGCAGCGTTCGACTTCCTGCTCCCGGTTTCCAGGGCCCCTGATTTTATGCATTCTGGAGCGGACGATGCGGCGCAGGTGCAGATGCCGTTCAATAATCTCATGAACGTCGCGATCATGGTCGGCATGCCCTGCACCGTCGCGCACGGGCTTTGAGGCTGGGATGCCATGAGCTCCGACCGCCCCGCCGATAAAACAGCGTCGACCTCAACCGCCATCGATGCGCTGATCGCGAAGCGCTGGAGTCCGCGCGCTTTCGATCACGCAAAGCCGGTTTCGCATGGGCAGCTGATAGCTTTATTCGAGGCTGCGCGCTGGGCACCCTCGTGTTTCGGCGACGAACCGTGGCGCTATATCGCATGGGATCGCGGACGCGACGAGGCGGGCTGGCAGAAAGCGTTCGCTTGCCTGTCGCCGGGCAACCAGCAATGGGTGAATAATGCGCCGCTCCTGATCGTGTCGATCGCCGGCAGCGAGTTTTCGCAGAGCGGCAAACCCAATCGCTGGGCCCAGCACGACACCGGCGCCGCCAGTGAAAATCTTGTGCTGCAAGCGGTTTCGCTGGGGCTCGCCGCGCACCAGATGGGCGGCTTCGACAAGGAAAAACTGATTGCCGCATTTGGCATCCCGAACGGATTCATGCCGATGGCGATGATCGCAATCGGCTATCGGGCAAGCCCCAATCTGCTGTCGCCCGATTATCAGGCGCGCGAACTGGCTACGCGGAGCAGAAAACCGCTCGGCGAGAAATTTTTTGAAGGCGAGTGGGGTACGCCGATTACCGTGCCCGGTCTGCCCGATTAACTGCAAAGCAGACTTCATGCATCCCGACAGTTTGAGTCTCATGCCGAAAGTTGAATGGAGCCGGCGCGAATTCGTGACGACAGTGCTGGCGAGCGGCTTCGCCCTCGCCGTGCAGCCGGTACGCGCGCAAACCATCACCACCCGACAGCGAGGGATTGACGGCGGGCGAAGTAAAAATAGCGGCCGACGGTGGCGACATGCCGGCATATCGCGCGATGCCGGAAACTGGCAAGAATTTCCCGGTCGTGCTCGTCGTGCAGGAAATTTTCGGTGTGCACGAGCACCTCAAAGACGTCTGCCGACGATTCGCCAAGCTCGGCTACCTCGCCATCTCGCCAGAGCTTTACGCGCGACAGGGCGATGTGTCGAAGCTTGCCGGAACCGATGAGATCTTGCGCAAGGTTGTGAGCCAGGTGCCCGATGGCCAAGTCATGGCGGACCTCGATGCTGCCGCTGACTCGGTGGCGAAAACAGGGAAAGCCGATGCGACGCGCCTCGGCATCACCGGATTCTGCTGGGGCGGCCGCATCGTATGGCTTTACGCCGCGCACAACCCACACCTCAAAGCGGGCGTCGCCTGGTATGGCCGTCTGGTCGGAGATCGCAGCGAGTTGCAGCCGCGCTATCCGATCGACATCGCCGGATCCTTGAAGGCGCCGGTGCTGGGTTTGTATGGCGGCCGGGATCAAGGGATTCCGCAAGAAAGCATAGAGCGCATGCGCGCGGCGCTGAAGTGGCCGACAGCCGTTCGGAGATCGTTGTTTATCCCCGATGCGCCGCATTACTTTCATGCCGACTATCGTCCGAGCTACGCCAAGGATGCTGCGCAGGATGGTTTCAAACGCCTGCAAGCATGGTTCAAGCGCTTCGGCGCCGCATGAACGCGCAGCACCGCTTTTCTGGCTATGCGTTCGGCATAAGCTGGTATCCTTTTGAAGGCTCAAACGTCGGTTCCGCCAGCCTTGCCATGTGATGCAACCGTTAGGTTCGCGTGATGGGCAGGTGATTTGTGTTCTCGATAATGCGTACAGATGCAGCGGCAATGAATGCCGTCAGGCATCGAAGCGCAGATTGACGCATTCAATCATCGAGCACAGGAGCAGCAGACATGAGCAAGTCAAACGTTTTCAATCTGTTTCGCAGCGCAATCGCTGCGTTGTTCATTTCAGGCGCAGCCATCGGCTCGGCGCAAGCCGCGCATGGATGGAGCTGGATCTTCCCGCATTTCGCAATCACCGATGGCACGACGGCGCCGACTGAATCCGTTGCGCCGGAAAGCAAAGGGCCGAAAGACAAGAAGATGATGGTCAAGGCTCCGCCGCAGCAACCTGAATCGTGGACACGCTCGCTACTGTCCGATGGCGCCGGATAATTTGTCCGTGCAGGGCCACATGTCGCCTGGTTATTGCACCAGGCGACATGGAAACGCTCACGTCGGGACAACAGCAATGTAGCGTAGCGTTTTACATCGGTTAGAATCCCCAGACCTTTATTGAGTCTGGATCGTGGCAGAGCAAGCGAGCGTAGTGCTGGTGCATGGCTTATGGATGAAGGGCGCGGCGCTGGGCTTGCAGCGTTTGCGCATTGCGCACCGCGGCTTCGATGCCCGCATATTTTCGTATGCATCGATGCGCGACACGCTGCAGGAAAACGCCGGGCGACTTTCTCAGTTCGTTTCGGGGTTACCGGCAGCAAAGATACATCTGGTCGGACATAGCATGGGCGGCCTGGTCATACTCGATATGTTAAGCCGCACGCCGCGCGATCCTCGCATCGGACGCATCGCGCTGCTCGGTACGCCTTGCGCTGATTGTCATGCGTCGCGGAGACTCGGCTCATTCAAATTCGGCAAAAGGATTTTGGGGCGCAGCATGCCGACCGAGTTCCAACCTTGCAGCAGCGGCGAGCACGAGATCGGCGTAATCTCCGGCACTCGCAGTTTCGGTCTTGGCCGCCTGATCCGCGATGTGCCGCAGCCAAACGACGGCGTTGTCGCCGTGGCCGAAACGCTGTTGCCCGGCATGCGGGATCAGTTGTCTCTGAGCGTCTCTCACTCGCAAATGCTGATTTCAGCGGAAGTGGCAAGACAGGTGTGCGCGTTCCTACAGGGCGGCCGCTTTTCACATTGATCCCGTATTGCGCTAGGCGCGGCACTGGTTTAGAGTCCGCCGAACCACATTTTTACGTTTAAGTTATCGATATATGGGTTTGATCCAAAAGAAGTTGCGCGGACGACGCTTGGCCATCGCGGCGAGTACTGCGATCGTCCTTGTCATCGCCGGGTGCGCTAACCTTGGCTACTATTTCCAATCGGTCGGCGGCCAGTGGCAGTTATGGAACCGCGAGCAGCCGATTGCCAGCCTGCTCGACGATCCGGACATCGCGCCGCCGCTGAAGCAAAAACTTCAGGCGGTGGTCGAGATACGCGATTTCGCCAGCGACGAACTCGGGCTTCCCGACAATGGCAGCTATCGCTATTACGCCGATCTCGAACGTCCGTTCGTGGTGTGGAACGTCTTCGCCACGCCGGAATTGTCGATCGAGCCGATCGAGTGGTGCTTCCCGGTCGCTGGCTGCGTTAATTATCGCGGCTATTTCTCGAAAGAAGCCGCTCAGCAGTTTGCCGCCGAGTTGCAGCAGAAAGGTTATGACGTTTTTGTCGCCGGCGTTCCAGCCTACTCGACGCTGGGCTGGTTGAACGATCCGGTGCTGAATACTTTCATCAATCATCCGGTCCCCGAAATCGCGCGCCTGTTATTCCACGAACTCTCCCATCAGGTCGTCTATGTTCCCGGCGACACGACGTTCAACGAGTCGTTTGCGGTCGCCGTCGAACAGGAAGGATTGCGGCGCTGGTTTGCCGGTCACGGTACGGCGGCGCAAAATGCCGAGCACGAACGCCTGCAGAGCAAGAAAAAGGATTTCGTCGCTCTGATTCTCCAATATCGCGGTTTGCTCGAGGAAATTTTCTCGTCAAAAAAATCGCCGACCGAACAGCGCGCCGCCAAAGCGCGCGCCCTCGATGCGCTGCAAGGCGAATATCAGCAATTGAAAAGCGCATGGGGCGGATTCAAAGGTTTCGACTGGTGGTTCGCGCAACGGCCGGGTAATGCGCAACTGGTATCGGTTGCAACCTATACGCAACTCGTCCCGGCGTTCCAGCGCTTGCTGGCGCGCGAGGGCGGCGACCTGAAAGATTTTTATGCTGCCGTGAAAGACATCGGCGCGCTTGAACCGGAAGCACGTCTTGCGCACCTGAATGGCCTGACGGAAACGCGCGCCAGTTTGACACCTTGAGCTGTACGCTGACATTGCGCCTTGCTCGTCGTCCTCGCCACTGAGCGGGACCCAGTGCCCCCGATTTAAGCTTTCGAGGGCACGCTTATAAACGACGCTGGGTCGAGCTCGCGCGGGAATGACAACGGATTGAATCGCGGTTCACAACGCGCTTACAGTCCACTAGTCGGCATGCGGCGCTACCGGTGTCTGTTTCGCCGATTCAGGAAGCGTCGTCGGCGCGATAGTCTTCGAGCGTGGCGCTGGCCAAACGAGCCAGACGAAGGCGATAGTTTGCAATGCGAGTGTCAGCCCGAAAGCAGCATGGTAGGCGACCAAGGGATAGCCGCCGTCGGCCGGCCACAAATCCAGAATTGCGCCCATTGTCCACTGTACTCCAAAGGCGCCGACGAACACCAGAAGGTTCAAGGCGGTATTCAAACGGCCGGCCAGGGATGCGGCGAATTCCTGCGCCAGCACCGCGTAGGAAAGCGAAGCCGTCGTGCCGAAGAATCCGAACGCGATCCACAACGGTACTGTCGCGCCGCGGTAGCCCGCAGTCACTGCGACCTGGACCAGCAGAAAAAACAGCAAGCCGGCTTTTGCCACCTCGATCGGCTTGACACCGATGCGGCTGAGGCGGGTCGCCAGTGCGCCGACGCTGTAATAACCGCAAATCATCGCCATCGCCGTCACCAGCAAGTGATGTGCAGCCTCGGCGCGCGTCAGACCGGCGACATCCCGCAGCCACGGCCCCGACCAGAGACCGTGGATCGACAAAAAAATGGCCTGGGTCAGGGCAAGCGGGCTGACGCGCCAAAAGCGGCGGCTTGCGAAGATGCCGCCCAGGCCCTGAACCTGGGAGCGCAAACTGTCTTTCGCGTGCGTCTCCGCTCGTTCGGGTACGACGAACCAGGTCATTGCCGCGATCAGCAGCGTCGCGCCGCTCAGAACGACGAAGATCCAGCGCCAGCCGACGATCTGCAGTGCCGCCTCAACCGGCGCCGTCGCGCATAACGCGCCGAGTCCACCCGCGGACAGGACGATGCCGTTAACCATCGGCAGACGCTCACGTGGGAACCAGGAAGTAAATGCCTTGAGGCTCGCCATCAGGCACGCCGAAACGCCCAAACCGATCATCGCACGGCCGGCGATCAAACCCTCACCTCCGCTGCTGAACGCGAACACCAGCGCGCCAGTAGTCGCGATCAGCAGCAGTAGCGCTTCGACGCGGCGCGCGCCGTAGCGGTCGAGCAGCAGGCCAAGTGGAATCTGGAATAGCGCGAAGCTTAAAAAATAAACGCTGGTCAGGAGGCCGAGATCGTTAGCGTCGAGCGCGAACGCCTGACCGAGTTCAGGAGCGATGACGGCATTGATGGTGCGGTAGACGTACGAAATGAAATAACCGGCCGCGAACGGCGCCACGATGCGCAACCACGTGACGGCTGGCAACTTAGCCTGCGGCGGCGTGGTCAACATTTGCGTGACTTACTGCCGCCTTGCGAAAGGAGGAGAGCGAAGCGAGGGGGTCGAGGGAGATTTAACCAGCGCAAACCCCCTGCCTCCTTTTTCAAAAGGGGAAAACTCGAACGCCGGTTCTCATGGCCCGTTGTTCACGACACAATCCTTAGCTCGCAGAAAGGAGAAAAATGAAACTCACCAGCTCCTCGTTTTCGGACATGCAGAAAATCCCCGATGATTGCGCCTTTTGCGTTCCGCATCCGGACGAACACGTCGCGAACTCGAAGAACATCAATCCGGATCTGGCCTGGGCCGATCTGCCGGCCGGAACGAAATCACTCGCGTTGATTTGCCACGATCCCGATGTGCCGAGCACGCCCGACGATTTGAACAAGGAAGGGCGCACCATTCCGGCCAATCTGCCGCGCATGGATTTCTTCCATTGGCTGCTCGTCGATCTGCCGGCTGATGCCGCGCCGATCAAACGCGGCGAGTTTTCCGGTGGCATGACGCCGCGTGGCAAGAGCGGCCTGAAGGGGCCGCGTGGAACGCGGCAGGGCTTGAACACCTACACGCAGTGGTTCGCGGGCGACGACGAAATGAAGGGCAATTACTTCGGCTACGACGGGCCGTGTCCGCCGTGGAACGACAGCGTCGTGCATCATTATATCTTCACGCTGTATGCGCTCGACGTGGACAAATGCGGTGTCCGCGGAGACTTCAACGGGAATGATTTGCGCAAGGCAATTGCAGGACACGTGCTCGGCGAGGCGAAACTCACCGGGCTCTACAGCTTGAACCGGCAGCCCGAAGACTTGATGTGAGCGGTGCGCGGTACGCAGTTGTCATTTCGGACGTCCTGCCCGCGTCGGGATAGGTCAGGGAGCAGAGATAAAAACTGCCAGTGTTGCGCTCGAA
>JBGTFJ010000231.1:0-5020 GCA_041747355.1 Burkholderiales bacterium | reverse complement strand
CGGGCAACGCACGGATGCTCGATGGGGCTGATCACGATCTGCGACGGCTTCAGATAGGCGGCTGCGCCTTTGATGAACAGATTGTTCGCCTCGGTGCCGCCACTGGTGAACACGACTTGCGCCGCTTGTGCGTTGACCGCCGCCGCGACTTGCTCGCGCGCCCGATTTACCGCCTCCCGAGCTGCCGTGCCGAAGCCATGCCGGCTCGAAGCGTTGCCATACTGCTCACGCAGATACGGCGTCATCGCCTCGAATACGGTCGGATCCAGCGGCGTTGTCGCGTTGTAGTCGAGATAGATCATGGCACTCGAGCGAGAGTCCTATGAGTCGACAATCTTGTTCAGATAGTTCGGATCGAATTTATCGGCTATCGCGCGATCGTCTTCGACAGTCACGCCGAGCCGCTCGAGTTGCGCCAGGATGCGTTCGAGGCGGGCGTCGGTGTTGACGCTGTGATCGAGCAGACCGTGGATCGCCTTGGCCAGCGGATCGTTCGCGTCCTTGCTGATCGCATAGGCCGAGAATCCCATGTTCTCGGCGGATTTGGCGCGCATCGCGTCCTGCTCATCATCGATGATACGTGCCGGTATGCCGACTGCCGTCGCGCGTGCCGGAACTGCTTTTACCACGACCGCGTTCGATCCGATGCGAGCGCCTTCGCCAATCAAAATCGGCCCCAGCACCTTGGCGCCGGCGCCGATGACCACGCCGCGGCCGAGCGTCGGATGGCGCTTGCCGCTGTTCCACGATGTGCCACCGAGCGTTACACCATGGTACATCGTGCAATCGTCGCCGATCTCGGCGGTTTCGCCAATCACCACGCCCATGCCGTGGTCGATGAAAAAACGCCGGCCGATGCTGGCGCCCGGATGAATTTCGATACCCGTCAGTGCCCGTCCGATATGCGAGACGAAGCGCGCAAGCAACTTGAAATTCCAGCGCCATAAGCGGCTCGACACGCGATGCACGAGCAGCGCGTGAAAACCCGGGTAGCAGGTAATGACTTCGAGCGTCGAGCGCGCCGCCGGGTCGCGTTCGAACACGACGGCGATTTCCTCTTTGATTCTTTCCAGCATTGGCTGCGCTATCCGCTTGAGTAGAAACTGATAATTCAGGGCGACTATGGTAGTTGACTACTTGATCGCGCTCAAGATGCCGCGCAGGATGTTGACCTCTTCTTTCTCGAGGCCGCTGCGGGCAAAAAGGCGGCGCATACGCTGCATCAGCCGCTTCGGGCGGGCAGGATCGAGAAAGCCGATCAAAATCATCTTTTCTTCGAGCTGTCGATAGAACATTTCGATTTCGTCGAAGCTTGCGGGCTCGCCATGGCGCAATACAGCCGGCGCCTGTTTTGGCCCTGCTGCTCCCACCAAGGTCGCATTCCACACCTCATATGCCATTACCTGCACGGCGGCGGCGAGATTCAGCGATGAATATGCCGGGTTGGCTGGAATCCGCGACAACCATCGGCACTTCATTACCTCCGCCGTCGTCAGGCCCGACATTTCCGTGCCAAACACGAGGGCGACTTCCCCATCATGCGCGTAATCGATCAGCGTTGCAGCCGCTTCCGGCGGCGTCAGTTGCGGATGGGCCAGATCGCGATGCCGGCCGCTGCAGGCGACCGCTGCGACGGTTCCGGCCAGTGCCTGATCGAGGCTGGCGCAAACCGTCGCGGCGCATAGCAAATCTTCGGCGTCGGCGGCGCGCGCATCGGCTTCGGCGGCCGGGAAAATTTTCGGATTGACCAGATAAAGCCGGCCGAGGCCCATGGTTTTCATCGCGCGCGCGGTGGCGCCGATGTTGCCCGGATGCGTGGTGTGCGATAACACGATGCGGATGCGGTCGAGCAGATGGGCGCCGTTCATACTAAAATGGCGATCCGCGTTTTCCGCCAGCCCGCACGAACCAGCTTCAGCAAAACAAATTCCGCAATGCATCCCATGCTTAACACGGCTGTCAAAGCCGCACGCCGCGCCGGTGGCATCATCAATCGCGCATCGCGCAATCTCGACATCCTGACCGTCGAACATAAATCGGCGAACGATTTCGTCACGGAGGTCGATCGCGAAGCGGAAAGCGCCATCATCGACATGCTGCTGCGGGCTTACCCGAAGCATTCGATTCTAGCAGAAGAGAGCGGCGCGGCCGGCGACTCGGAATACCAGTGGATCATCGACCCGCTCGATGGCACGACCAATTTCCTGCACGGCTTTCCGCAATACGCGGTGTCGATCGCACTCGCGCATCAGAGCGTTCTGACGCATGCGGTCGTGTTCGATCCGGGCCGCAACGATCTGTTTACGGCAAGCCGCGGCGCCGGCGCCTACCTTAACGACCAGCGTCTTCGCGTCAGCAAGCGCATCAGATTGCAGGAATGCCTGATCGGCACCGGTTTTCCATTTCGGGAGCTTGCGTACGTCGATCGCTATCTCGCCATTTTTCGCGAGTTGCTCGGTAAAACGGCGGGAATGCGGCGTCCGGGTTCGGCTGCGCTGGATCTGGCTTATGTCGCCGCGGGCCGGATGGACGGATTCTGGGAATTCGGCCTGGCGCCCTGGGACATGGCCGCCGGCGCGCTGTTGATTACCGAAGCCGGAGGATTGGTTGGCGACTTGCGAGGTGACGAAGGTTATATGGCCAGCGGCAACATGGTCGCCGGCAGTCCGAAAATTTTTGCCCAGTTATTGCGGATTATCGAGCCGCATCTCGCAACAGCTTGAAATAACAAAGCTCTGCATACAGGCAGGTGTGGAAACTGACATGGCGCAAGTTTCCCGTGTCAGTGGCTGTGGCCATCGTCACCATGCACGTGGCCATGCGTCAATTCTTCATGCGTCGCCGGGCGGACATCTTCTACGGTGCACGAGAACACCAGCGCCTGTCCCGCGAGCGGGTGATTGCCGTCGACTACGACCTTGCCGTCAGCGATATCGGTGATGGTATACAGGCTCATGTCGTCCGATTCTTCAGCGCCGCCTTCAAACTGCATGCCGACCCGGATATCATCGGGGAAAAGGGCGCGCGGCTCGACCCGCACGAGATCGCTGTCGTACTCGCCGAACGCGTCATCCGGCTCGAGCTTGACCTGACACGCGTAGCCGGCTTTCTGGCCGTGCAGCGCTTCTTCGACCAGCGGAAAAATCCCGTCGTAGCCGCCGTGCAGATAGCTGATCGGTGTTTCGGTCTTCTCGATGACCTCGCCTTCCAGATTCGAGAGCTCGTACGCCAGCGAAACGACCGTGTCCTTTTTAATATCCATGACTATTCAAGTTCCTGACCAGGCTCAGTACATCAGCCGCGTGCCCGCGAGCGGAGACGCCGTACAGTGCGTGTCGCAGCACGCCGCCTTTGTCGATTATAAATGTCGAGCGCATGATGCAAACTTTTTTCCGGCCCTCGGCTTCCTTGGTATGCAGTACGTCGAACTGCCGGCAGATTTCGCCGTCCGCGTCGGCGAGCAGTTGTACGCTCAAACCATGCTTGTCGGAGAACGAGCCATGGCTCAGGCAGTCGTCCATCGAAACGCCGAGCACCACCGTGTCGAGGTCGGTAAATTCTCTTTCGTGATCGCTGAAGTCGATCGCCTCGATCGTACAACCGGGCGTATCGTCCTTCGGGTAGAAATACAGCACGACATTGGATTTGCCTTTGAAACTCGCCAGACTAACCATTTCCATGTCGGCATTCGGCAAATCGACCTCGGGCGCGCGCTGTCCTGCTTGCAGCATGAATACTCCGCCTAGATGTCCCGACCAGACATGCCGAGAACCAGCGAAATGCTTATGACGGTCATGAAAAAGCTTATACCTGCGATGAAATGGGGATCTGTTCTTTCGGGTTGCGATGCCACCGGAGTTTCGCTCGGCGTTTCCCGGCGCTGCAGAAATTCTAACCGATTTTAATCCGGTGCAACGTCTTTGTTACCGCGTCTTTTCAACTATCGGCGATAATTTTTATCGATGAAGAATACGCTGCTGGGAAAGCTTTCGACGCAGCAGTTCCTGCGCAAGCACTGGCAAAAAAAACCTTTGCTCGTGCGCGCGGCAGTGCCCGATCTACGGGAAAGGCTAAACGCCATCGACCGCCAGGCATTGATCGAGCTTTCCGCTCGCGACGACCTCGAATCGCGCCTCGTGCTGCGCGAACGCGGGCGCTGGCATCTACGGCGCGGACCATTCGACAAACACGATTTCCGGCGACTGCCAAAGGGCGGCTGGACGCTGCTCGTTAATGGTCTCGACCGGGTTCTGCCGCAAGCCAATAAGCTGCTGCTCGAATTCGGCTTTCTGCCGACCGCACGACTCGACGACGTGATGGCCAGCTTCGCCAGCGATGGCGGCGGTGTGGGGCCGCATTTCGATTCCTACGACGTTTTTCTGCTGCAAGGGTGTGGCACGCGGCGATGGCGCATGAGTGCGCAGCGGGACTTGTCATTGCGGGACAAGCTGCCGCTCAAGATTCTGAGCAGCTTTCACAGCGAGCAGGAAGCGCTCCTCGATTGCGGCGATATGCTTTATCTGCCGCCACGTTACGCGCACGACGGCATCGCGGTCGGCGAGTGCATCACGTATTCGATCGGTTTCCGTGCGCCGAGCGCAGCCGAAATCGGTATGGGTTTTCTGGATTTTTTGCGCGACCGACTCGAATTTTCTGGAATGTATCAAGATGGCGATCTAAGGCCGCAGCAGCATCCGGCCCTGATCACTCGTCATATGCAGCGCAGGATAAGCGTCATGCTGGAAGCAATTTCGTGGGGCAATGACGACGTCCGCGAATTTATCGGACAATTCCTGACCGAGCCCAAAAACGATGTTTTTTTTGAAGCGCCGCTCCGGCCGATGCCGTCAAAACGCTGGGCGACGACGATGCGCCAGCAGGGCATCCATCTCGATATGAAAACCCGCATGCTGTTCGATGCCGATGCCTTGTACATCAATGGCGAAAGCGACAAGCCGGCTTCCGGCTTCGCGAACCTCAGGCAGCTTGCCGATCGCCGTGAGCTTGCGCCAGGCCTGAA
>JBGTFJ010000230.1:0-3658 GCA_041747355.1 Burkholderiales bacterium | reverse complement strand
CGCAGGTTCGAGTCGCGCGCCTTCTTCACGGCGTAATAGTTGATGTCGATGACGTTGTCGAGCATGCGCATCGCGGTGGTCACGGTGCGTTGCAGCTTTTCGCGATCAAGCTGACCGTCCTTGAAATGCGCCGGCAGATTCAGCGAGCCGAGGTTGCAGACGGCGATCTCATCCTCATTGGTGTTCAGCGTTATCTCGGTACACAGATTCGAGCTATGCACGACGCCGGCGTGGCCTTGCGGCGAACGGATGTTGCACGGATCCTTGAAGGCGATCCACGGATGACCGGTTTCGAACAGCATGGTCAGCATCTTGCGCCAAAGCTGAAGTGCGGGGACGCGTCTGAACAGCTTGATCTTTCCTTCCGCCGCTTTTTTCTCGTAAGCCGTGTAAGCCGACTCGAATGCGCGGCCGACCTTGTCGTGCAGATCGAGGACTTCGGAAGGCGAAAACAGCGTCCACTCGCCGTTTTCCATGACGCGCTTCATAAACAGATCGGGCACCCAGTTCGCGGTATTCATGTCGTGCGTACGGCGGCGATCGTCGCCGGTATTCTTGCGCAGCTCGAGAAATTCCTCGATATCCATGTGCCAGGTTTCGAGATATGCGCACACCGCGCCCTTGCGCTTGCCGCCCTGGTTCACCGCAACCGCGGTGTCGTTCACGACCTTGAGAAACGGCACGACGCCCTGCGACTTGCCATTGGTGCCCTTGATATGAGCGCCCATTGCCCTGACTGGCGTCCAGTCGTTGCCGAGGCCGCCGGCGAATTTCGACAGCAGCGCATTTTCCTTGATCGCTTCGTAGATATCGTCGAGATCGTCGCCCACCGTCGTCAGATAGCAGCTCGACAACTGCGAGCGCCGCGTACCGGAATTGAACAGGGTCGGCGTCGAACTCATGAAGTCAAAGCTCGACAACAGGTCATAGAACTCGATCGCGCGCGCTTCGCGATTCTTTTCTTTCAGGGCCAGGCCCATGGCGACGCGCATGAAAAACGGCTGCGGCAGCTCGATGCGTTTTTCATCGATATGCAGGAAATAGCGGTCGTACAGCGTTTGCAGACCGAGATACCCGAATTTCAGATCGCGATCGGCATTCAGCGCTGCCGCCAGGCGCGCCAGATCGAATTTCAGCAAGCGGCGGTCAAGCAGTTCGGCATCGATGCCGCGCTGGATGAAAGCGGGGAAATATTCTGGATAGCGCGCGGCCATTTCGATGTGCGGCGTTTCTTGCCCCAGAACCTCCAAGCGTATGGAATTGAGCAGCAGGCGAGCCGTGACGAAGCCATAAGCCGGCTCCTTCTCGATCAGCGAACGCGCCGACAATATCGCCGACTTGCGAACTTCCTCGATCGGGACGCCTTCGTAAATATCCTTGAGCGTGGCTTGCAGAATGGGGTCGGGACTGACCGCATCGCCGAGTCCGGCGCAGCAGTCGGCGAGCAGCCCGTACAAACGCGTGATGTCGAGGGGCGCAAGCCGGCCCGCTTCCATCACATTGACCGCCGGAGCCGTTGACGCCGCTTTGGTCTCGCGCTCTCTGGCGCGGCTTTTCGCTCGTTCTTCGCGATACAGCACGTAGGAGCGCGCGACATCGTGCTCGCCGGAACGCATCAGCGCCAGCTCGACCTGATCCTGGATATCTTCGATATGAAAGGTGCCGCCGTTCGGCTGGCGCCGCATCAACGCATTGACCGCATTTTCGGTCAGGGCGACGACGAGTTCGCGGATGCGCGCCGAAGCCGCGCCCTGGCCGCCATTGACCGCGAGAAACGCCTTGGTCAGCGCGATCGAAATTTTCGCCGGTTCGAACCCGACCACCGCGCCGTTGCGGCGAATGATTTTGTATTGCGCGTACCGCGCATCCGGCCCGGATCGTTCGTCCAGCAAGAACCGGGTTGTCTGGGTTGAGGGAATCGCGGGTGTCGCAAGCTGCATGCCTTGTCTCCTTTTTTTGCTGGCGTCCTTTATGCGCGCCTCGTGACCAAAATATCTACACCTTATGCACAGCTTATCCAGCGAGTCATACACAACCTATTGTGGTTTTACAAGATGACTCTACTAATTCTAGTACTCTCAGCAGCAGAGTCAATAACTTTCGAAGAAAAAATAAGTCCCCTCCGGACGCCGGACTGCATTCGCACGAGAGCCGCCCGCGAACGTCAAGAAAAGCGAAGTCTGAGGAGCTTATGAAACCGCGAGCGCGGCCCGATAACGCCGCCAGTCGAAGCACGGCCCCGGGTCGGTCTTGCGCCCCGGGGCGATGTCGGAGTGGCCCTTTATGTCGGAGATAGGATATGCCGCGCGCAACGTTCTGGTGAGTGTTGCCAGGCTTTCGTATTGGCAATCGGTGAACGGAATGCTGTCGCACCCTTCGAGTTCGACGCCGATGGAGAAATCGTTGCAGCGTTCGTGGCCGCACCAATTGGAAACTCCGGCATGCCAGGCGCGTTTTTCGCAAGGGACGAACTGGATGATGTCGCCCTCGCGGCGAATCAGGAAATGCGCAGACACGCGCTGATGCGCGATCGACTGGTAATACGGATGCGCTTCACGATCGAGCCGGTTGGTAAACAGCTCGATAATGCCGTCGCCGCCGAATTCACCCGGCGGCAGGCTGATGTTGTGGATGACGAGTAGTTGAATCCTGCAATGCGGTGGACGGTCGTCGAAATTCGGTGACGCGATGAAGCTGGCTGCGGAAAAAAGGCCGTTTACATCTATGGACAGCAATTGCGCCACGCTACGGTGAATCCGCCGCCGCTCAAAGTGTGCACGATTACCTACTGTATCCCCAACCTCTCCATCCTGTACCGCAACGCCCTGAACGTAATCCCCAGCAGTTTCGCCGCCGCCGTACGGTTGAAGCGGGTCTTGTCGAGCGCTTCGAGTATGGCCTGCTTTTCCATGCCGTCGAGGTATTCCTGCAGCGGCAATTTGCCGCCATTCGACGCGGCGGTCTGCTGGACGATCGATTCCGGCGGCGACAGTTGAAGATCGGCGGTCATGATCCGCGAATCCGAGCACAGCGCAAGCGCGCGTTCCAGGATGTTTTCGAGTTCGCGCACATTGCCTGGGAAATCGTACTGAGTCAGCGCGCGCAGCGCTTCTTTGTCGAGCTCGCACGGCTTGCCGCCGATCGCGCGCGACATGCGGGCGAGAACCGAACGCGTGATCAGCGAAATGTCCTCGCGCATATCGCGCAGCGCCGGCATTTTGAGTTCGATCACGTTCAGCCGGTAGTACAGGTCCTGACGGAATTTTCCTGTCTCCACGCATTCGCTCAGTGACTGATGCGTCGCGCTGATGATGCGCACATCGACCTTGTCTTCCTGCGTCGCGCCGACCTTGCGCACTTTCTTTTCCTGAATAGCGCGCAGCAACTTGACCTGCATCAGGATCGGCAAATCGGCAACTTCGTCGAGGAACAGCGTACCGCCGCTGGCGGCCTGGAAAAAACCATCGCGGTCGGCTTCAGCGCCGGTAAACGCACCGCGCCGGTAGCCAAAAAACTCGCTCTCCATCAGGTTTTCGGGAATTGCACCGCAATTCACCGGAACGAAAGCCTTGTCGCGGCGCGCGCTTTTCTGATGGATCAGGCGCGCCGCGCGCTCCTTGCCGCTGCCCGACTCGCCCGTAATGTAAACAGGCGCTTC
>JBGTFJ010000229.1:0-1677 GCA_041747355.1 Burkholderiales bacterium | reverse complement strand
TGTTGGCGCGCGCGCGCGAGACCATCAGCGATTACGCGATTTACGACGATCTCCTCGCTGGTCTTGATCGCTTCCAATACGGTGATACCGGACTGATACATCAGCGCGAAGAAATTGGCGAATCGCGCAAGTATGATTTTTTGCAGAATCTCGCCAGTGACCGGCATTCTCAGCTGTACATAATCCCAAAGATAGCGCGCCCGCGGGTTGTGCCGCACGGTAATCGCGACAGACGCCGCAGCGAGCAGCGGTAACCCGAGCAAAATCGGCCACCACGCGATGATCGCGTTGGATAGTGCAATCAGCACGCGCGTTTGCAACGGCATTGCGATGTTCATCGTCTTCAGCAGCGAGACGACCTGCGGCACCAGCACGACCAGCAGGACGACCACAACCACGATCACCAGCGCCAGCACCAGCACCGGATACAGCATCAGCCGGCGCGTTTGCAGGATGATTTCGTCCTGCCACTTCAGAGTCGTGCCGAGATTTTCGAAAATTTCCGGCAAGCGGCCGGCTGTCTCGCCGGCTTTGACCAGCCCGACGAAAACGTGATTGAACACCGCTCGATGCGTCGCCAAAGCCTGCGAAAAGGTTTTGCCGCCTTCCATGTCTTCGATCAGCGAAGCGATGATTTCGCGAAAGCGCGGATTATCCATGCTGTCGCGCAGATCTCGCATGCCGTCGAGCAACGGGATACCAGCGCGAACGATTTGCTCGACGTCAAAGCAGAAGGTAATCAGATCGCGCCGGGTAATCTTGCCGCGCGCAAGCGAAGCTGAGCCGGGCTTGACTGCGCGCAAGGTGATGAGATCGAGGCCCATGCGACGCAGCCGCAGTTCAAGGTCGATTTCGTTGACTGCGATCAGATTGCCGCGCGCGGATCGTCCGCTCTTGTCGACCGCTTTGTACAGAAATGCTGGCACGATGAGGCGCGGAGTTAAGCCAGGCGGCCGGTCAGATCGACGGTACGCCCGACCTCGGCGAGGCTCGTCGTGCCATCCATCACGCGGTGTAGACCGTCGTCGGCCAGAGAGCGGAAGTTCTTCTCCCTCGCTGCGCTTTTCAATTCCCGCGCTGTCGCGCGGCGGGCGACGAGTTCATCGAGATCGCCATCCATCGGCAGCACCTCCATCAGAGCCATGCGCCCCTTGTATCCCTTGAAGTGACAATGCTTGCAGCCGACGGGCCGGTAAAGCTCGCGCACTTTGTCGGCTTCTCTGCGGAACAAGGCGAATTCTTCCGGCGCCGGCCGATAGCTTTCCCGGCAGTGCGGACACAATATGCGCACGAGACGTTGTGCTATCACGCCGATGATGTTGCCGGCCATGATGTCGGGCAGGATGCCGATATCGAGCAGGCGCGGAAACGCGCCGATCGCTGAATTGGTATGCAGCGTTGTGTAAACCTGATGGCCGGTCATCGCTGCGCGGAACGCCATCTCGGCAGTTTCACGGTCGCGGATTTCGCCGACCAGAATGATGTCGGGGTCCTGGCGCATGATCGACCGTATGCCGCTGGCGAAATCGAGTTTGACGGTTTCGTTGACCGATGTTTGCCGCATTAGTGTGACCGGGTACTCGACCGGATCTTCCATGGTCATGATGTTGACCGTCTCATTGTTGACTTGCGACAACAGCGAATACAGCGTCGTCGTTTTGCCGCTGCCTGTCGGCC
>JBGTFJ010000228.1:0-2978 GCA_041747355.1 Burkholderiales bacterium | reverse complement strand
GTAATTTGTCTTGCCATCAGCGCTGCGGCAAACCCGAGCAAAAAGTTATAACGGTCTTCGCACAGATTCAGCATATGGCGCCTGGCTGGCAATCCCCGCGCCAGCGCGTGTGCCGCGCCCAGGAATTCCGCGGCGCTGATGGCGCGGCCATTGCGCCAAGCCAGGATGGTCGCCGGTTCGAAACCACGCAGCAATGGATAGCGCATCATGGTCGGAACGGGTTGAGTTTGCGTATGTTACGGATCACGTGCAATGCCGAACTGTGCGGATATTGCCGGTAGCGCAGGCGACGATAGACGAATTCGCCGAAAAACAGCAAGCCGGCACACAGATAGCTGACATCATTGAATATCGCCCACAGTTCTTGCGGCGACAGTAAGGCCAGGCTGGCGGAAGTCGCTCCGACCAGCGCGAAGAACACAGTCCAGATCCAGGTCAGACGCCGCGTGTAGCGCGCAAGTTCGGGTGGCAGCACGCCGCGGTCGAGGCGTGCGATATGACTGATGAGCGGTTCGCGATCGCGCCATAGGGTGCGGCCGAACAGCCAGCATAGCAGCACATTGACGACGATCGGCGGCACGTAGAGCAGCAAATGCGGATCGAAATCATCGAGCGCGAGTAACGCCATCGACCCGAGGGCGGCAATCCAGATCGCGCGCAGGCTGGCAAACGCAGCAACCCCGGCGGTCACAAACAGGATCGCCTGCAAGCCGTAACGCAACTGCTGCCCAGACACCGCGAGATGCGTGAGGACGAAGTAGGCGACGACCAGCGCGACGGCGAGCGCACGCGACACCCCCGATCTGGCGGCGTGCGTCACCTGGCGAGCTGTCGAAAAATTACTGCGCTTGCCGGTGCTTGGTTACCCAGGGCCTCAAAATGCTCATGTATTCCCATATACATTCTGCCCTTTCGCCCCTTCGCACCTCGTCTTGACTGCGCTACGTTTTTCAACAGCCTGCTTAGGGTAAAGTGCGGCGCTGTTCGATGTGCGCCGCGAGGTTGCGCAGCGAGGAGAAGATATGCTCGTTGTCGGCATCGTCGGAGCGCAATTGAAATCCATACTTCTTGGAAATCGCCAGCGCAAGTTCCAGCATGTCGATCGAATCGAGCCCCAGGCCTTCACGAAACAACGGCGCATCGGGTTCGATGTCGTCCGCGGCGACTTCCAGATTCAGCGCCTCGACCATCAGGTGGGCCAATTCGTCCCGCACACTGGCGCCGGGGCTTACATCGGTCATTTTCATGAGACGCTCGCAACTCCATCGTCGATAGTCATTCTACCCAAGCGCCAATGTCCGAAACAAGGCGCGGCCACGGATAGGTTAATTAAGAAGTTTCCAATTTAAGCGCGCTCAGATTGGCGCGGATTTGCCGATCCAGATTCTGGATCCAGCCATTGTAGTTCTTGTGAATCGTTGTGCCGTCGTAACCGAGATCCACGCTGTCTCTGTAGGTGATATCGTAGGTCTTCTTGTTGTACGCGATTTCGACATTCGCGGTATGGGTGCGCAAATTCAAGGTGCCGGCGATCAAACCCGGCTTGACCGGTTTCATTTGCCAGCCGAGTGCAGCACCCGCGCGGCGGATCGCATCGCCGATTTCGTCCAGCGAGGCGTTCTTTTTACTGATATCGACCGGCGCGTTGGCGACGTTATACACAGGAACGCGGGTCGCGCATGCCGAAACGAGCGAAAATACAAGTGCTACGAGCGCGAGCTTCAAGAACGGATTCATAGCTTTCCCAATTTGAACGAATCTTCAGCGCCGCATCACGGAAACTTGGCCGCGCAGCGCATTGCAAACCGCACTCATAATAGAGACCGAGTGTGCTTTGTTCAAGCGCGCTGTGCTTGCACTGCCCGGCACTTCGCACCACGCCGATGCGCGCAGTGAACCGGAGGGCGCGCCGGCGTCTCCTTCGAGCAAGCAGTCAATCAGCATCGATGCATCGCCAAACCGCAAGCTTGGTTTCGAACGGGACGGTGAATGCCGGGCTCGACGATGGCAGCAGCAGCGTTGAATAGCCCCGTTCGGCAAAATGCGGCGCGCAGCGGGCGGCGGTTTTGCCGTTGAAGCACACTTTTTTTAGGCGCGGGGCGCGGCGTTTCAAAAACACGAAGTCATTGTGCTGCGCGTTGCGTATCGCCGAGTCCAGGCTTCCGTTGCGCTCGCACTGCGCGATGATGTCCCACAAACCGATGTGGTGATCCAGCAGGGCGCCTAGTCGGCGGCGATAAGGCAGGGCGGTAAGATCGCAATCGAGGACGGTCGACATCAACCGCCAGAACTGATTATGCTTATGCGCATAATATTGCGCGGCATTCAGCGAAGCCTGGCCGGGAAAGCTGCCGAGAATCAGCGTTTCGATATGCCGATCTATTACCGGCGGCAGACAAACGTTGGCCCTGCGCCTCCGCGGCTCAGCCATTGGCTTAGCTTGAATCGGCATACGCTCCTTAAGCGACCCTGAGTTAAATCCTTCGCCTCGATTAAAGTATTCGAGCGCAGACTTCGAGCTTGCCGAAGGGCGATCGCGAAACTCATGATTGCGTGAGATCTTCTGTCCACGGCTCGATAAGCTCACCACGAACGAAGACTTGATCAGACCGTTCGATCGATCGCCGCGATTATATCGCGATGATTTTTGATGCCGGATATCAGTCGCGACTGTATGGCAGCACAAAAATCTTGCCGAGGCTTTCCTTAAGCTAAAATGGCTGCTTCCGCTTGCGCCCGCTCTGGATGACACCATCGAAATTGCCGCCGGCCAGCCTTGCCTGGAGCGTTTGGGGGCTGGCGGCCATGCTGTATCTGATCGGCTTTTATCAGCGCGTCGCGCCGGCCGTGATGACCGACGAGTTGTCGGCCGAATTCGGCCTCAGCGCAGCAGCGCTCGGCAACTTGTCGGCGTTTTATTTCTACAGTTATGTCGCGATGCAAATCCCGACCGGCATCATCTCCGACCGCTGGGGACC
>JBGTFJ010000227.1:0-7597 GCA_041747355.1 Burkholderiales bacterium | reverse complement strand
GCGCGACGGGCGGGCTCGCCGATTCAGTCGTCGGTTACGACCGCACGAAAGGCAGCGACAGCGACAATCCGACCGGCTTCATTTTCCGCGATGCAAGCGCGGCCGATTTTCTTGCCGCAGTCATTCGCGCTATCGCGGTTTGGCGCGATAAGCCGGTGTGGAGAGCAATACAACGAAACGGCATGACCCGTGACTTCGGCTGGAAGGCGAGCGCACGGCGATACCAGGAAACTTATCGAGTGCTGCTGGACCGCGCTGGCGCGGACGCCGAGTCGCGCTAAAGCCACATCATCATGCCCATTTCCAATGGGTGAGTCAGCAGTTCGTGGTGCGGGTAAACACGTATCCTGTATTCGAGTTTACCGCACAGTTTCGGTGTCAACTCAAGCGCAAACAAATCCTCGCCGGCCTCGTTTTTCACGCCAGTCGATTCGAAGCGATGACGGGTCGATTCTTTTAGCTTGTCGACCTTCGATTGGCGGGCCACGAGCATCTCAGTGACGACGTCCTCGGCTTTCAGGCCATTCAGCTTTATCGCCACATCGAAGCGCAGGCTTTCGCCGAAACCTATACTGCGCGGCACTACATTCAATCCGCGCAGCACGACGCCGGACCAGGCAACCCGCACGCGGCTTTTCCACGCAGCGATCAGTTTGGCGTTGGCGAATTCGCCGTGCGCGTAGCGGCGGCCCTGTTGCGTGGCGGGCAGGTAGAATTTACTTAGGTATTCAGCGACCATGCGCGCCGATGAAAAGCGCGGCAACAGGCTCGCGATCGAATGTTTGGCCATGGCAACCCAGCCAGGCGAGTAGCCGACATTATTCGATTGATAGTAAAGCGGCAACACCTGGTCCTGCAGAATCTCGTACAGGGTTTGGCCCTCTTCCGCGTTGCGCCGGTCGTCGTCGAGCATTTGCGACGCCGGCTTGATCGCCCAGCCGTTCAAACCGTCGTAGCCCTCGCCCCACCAGCCGTCCAGTACACTGAGGTTGACTACGCCGTTGATGCCGGCCTTGATGCCCGAAGTGCCGGACGCTTCCAGCGGGTAGACCGGATTGTTCAGCCAAACGTCGACGCCGGATACCAGCCGCCTGGCCATGCGCATGTCATAACCTTCGAGCAGCAGCAGCCGGCCTTCGAATTCGGGCATGCGCGAAATTTGCGTAAGCCTGCGGATCAATGCCTGGCCGGGTTCGTCGGCGGGATGCGCCTTGCCGGCAAAAATGAAAAGTACCGGGCGTTTCGTATCGCCGATGATTTCACGCAGCCATTCAAGGTTGTCGAACAGCAAGGTCGCCCTTTTGTAGGTTGCGAAGCGGCGCGCGAATCCTATTGTCAGTACGCTCGGATTGACCGGATCGGCGAACTTCAGGAGCCGCTCAAGATGCGCCTCGGAACCGTGGTTCCGATAGTGCTGCTCCGCCACGCGATGGCGCACCAGATAAAGCATCTGCGACTTCAGCGCCTGGCGCATGCTCCAGAACAGATGATCGGGGATCTCGTCTATGCGCTGCCAAAACGTGCGGTCGCTCATCTTGTGCGTCCATTCGAAGCCGAGAAAGCGTTCGAACAAATCCGCCCATTCCTGCGCCAGAAAAGTCGGGACATGCACGCCGTTGGTGATGTAGTCGATCGGGTTTTCCTGCGGTTCGATCTGCGGCCACAGCCCACTGCAATTTTGCGCGGAAACGCCGCCGTGAATTCGGCTGACGCCATTGTGAAAACGCGATATGTGAATGGCCAGCGCGGTCATATTGAATTCGGAGTCACCGGGCGCGTGGCCGAGCTCGAAGAATTCATCTTTGCTGATCTTCAGATCGGCGCAGCAGCGCTCGAAATACGAAGAAATCATTGCCCGATCGAAATGATCGTGGCCCGCCGCGACCGGCGTATGCGTGGTGAACACGGTGTTTACCGCGACAGCTTCGAGCGCCGCCGGAAAATCGAGTCCTTGCGAAACCAGCTTGCGCATGCGTTCGATCAGCATGAACGCTGCGTGGCCCTCGTTGATATGCCAGACCGACGGCAGAATATTCATCTCGTTGAGCGCGCGCACGCCGCCGATGCCGAGCACGATTTCCTGCTCGATGCGGGTCGACCGGTCTCCGCCGTACAGGCGGTGCGCGATATCGCGATCGCGCACCGAGTTTTCCTCGAGATCGGTATCGAGCAGAAACAGCTTGATATGACCGACGCGTGCGCGCCACACCTTGACCGCGACGTTTCGGCCGGGCAATTCGACATGCACGCATAAATTCGAACCGTCTTCGCGCATTACCGGCGCGATCGGCAGGTCGTCGAAATCAGAATCGGTATACGCGGCCTGTTGCCGGCCTTCGTGATCGATGGTCTGGTGGAAATAGCCTTGCCGATAGAGCAGGCCGACACCGACCAGCGGCAGGCGCATGTCGCTGGCTGATTTGCAGTGGTCGCCGGCGAGAATGCCGAGGCCGCCCGAGTAAATCGGGAAGCTTTCATGGAAGCCGAATTCGGCGCAGAAATAAGCGATCGTATCGTTGTGCCGCAGCCACTCGGAGCCGTTGCGGCGCAGTGGTTCATTGTGATACGTGTCGTATTCAGAAAGCACACGGTTGAAGTTGCCGAGAAAAACCGGGTCGTCGGCGGCGTCGTTAAGGCGTTGCTCGTCGATGCGTTTCAGGAACGCTTTCGGATTGTGTACGACGGAATCCCACAAGCCGGGATGCAGCCGCGCAAACAGCGTCCGCGTCGGTTTATCCCAGCTGTACCAAAGATTGTTCGCGAGTTCTTCCAGACGCGCGAGTCGCGCCGGAATCCTCGGTTTGACTTCGATGATGTGTGCAGTACTGCGTTGCATAGGCTGCTCCGTCGGCCGTGAATGACCCCGAATTGTAGCTGATTGACGCGCGACGCGAGATCGCGGACCGCACCATTCGTTGCGGCCGCGGAAGAGAGTTCGGGGGAACGGTGATTAGGACGACCCGATCGGCCGCGATCTAGTCCGCGATCGGCTTCAGCGTCAGGAGCGAACCGCGCTGCGAGAACTCGACGTGCCGCAGGAAGCTCATGCCGAGCAGCACCGTCTCGTAATCGATGCCGTCGGTGGCAAGTGCGGCGACATCGCGCATCTCGATAGAGCCTAGCCGTACGCTGTCGAGGCGGGTTTGAAAACCGCTGACATAACCGTTAGCGGTCTGCACCGTCACTGCACCGCGAAACTTGAGGCCAAGCTCGCGCGCCAGCCTGGTCGAGATCGCAATTTGCGAAGCCCCGGTATCGAGCAGAAAAGTCACCGGCTCGCCGTTGATTTCTCCGCCTGCGACGTAGTGTCCGAGACGGTTACGTTCGAGCACGACTTCGGCAACGCCTTGCTCTTGGGTGAGGTCGGCGTTCGGATTGTATTGCCGCGCGCCCCAGTTCTCGAAGAACCAGTAGCCACCGCCGAACACCAGCAACCAGGCTACGACCAGCATCGCGATCCCCGAACGGCGATGGGGGTTCGAAGTGTTATTCATTCGTCAGGCAATCTCGCCAAGGAAGAGACAATTAGAGGCTGCGATGCACCAGCGGTTCGGCGCCATGTGGAGTTCATGAGGAAGTTCATGACATTTATGGATACGCGGACGTCTCTTTGACTCGCGTTGGGAGTAGCCGGTCTCAGGGTCTCTCAACCGCTTAGCCGCGTATGAAGTGCTCGCGATAATACCTGAGCTCGGCGATCGATTCGTGAATGTCGGCCAGTGCCTCGTGCTTGCCGTGCTTGGCAAAGCCCGGGACAAGCTCGGGCCGCCAGCGTTTGACGAGCTCCTTCAGGGTGCTGACGTCCAGGTTGCGGTAATGAAAATAAGCTTCGAGCGCCGGCATATGCCGCGCCAGAAAACGGCGATCCTGACAGATCGAGTTGCCGCACATCGGCGAGCTTCTGGCCGGTGAATGTTGCCCCAGAAACTCGATCATCCGCGTTTCGACTTCTGCTGCGGCCAAGGTCGACGCCTTAACCTTTTCGATCAGTCCCGATTTCGCATGCGTCGACTTGTTCCAGTCATCCATCGCGTCGAGTACCTCGGCCGATTGGTGGACAACCAACACCGGCGCTTCGGCAACCGTCTCGAGTTGGGCGTTGGTCACGACCAGCGCAATCTCGAGTATGGTGTCGCGCTCCGGGCTGAGTCCGCTCATTTCCATATCGATCCAGATGAGATGGGTGCTGTCTTGTGCCATAATCGATTAGAGGAATTCTAAAGCCGCTATTTTGTCATAGCTGATGACCTCCACCGAAATCGCGAAGTCGTTGTCCGCCGGATCGCTTCGCGCGAGTATTCGAATTGTTGTGACGAGTTAACAAAAATGATGACATTCACGCTGGTCTTCCTCGCCGCATTGGCGCTTGCAACCGCCACCCGGCTATGGCTGGCGACGCGCCACGTGCGTTACATCCAGGCGCATCGCAACGCAGTCCCGCCCGGTTTCAGCGAGCAGATCAGCCTCGCCGCACATCAGAAAGCAGCTGATTACAGCAGCGCCAAAACGCGATTGAATATGGTCGGCATCGTCGTCGAACTCGCCGTCCTGCTGCTCTTCACGCTGGGCGGCGGCTTGCAGGCCCTCGATACCTTCTGGCGCAGCGTTCTCGGCGACGGCGGCCTCGCGCATGGCATGGCGCTGATCGTCAGCGCGTTCGTGCTCATGACGCTGATCGAACTCCCGGTCAGCCTCTATCGCACGTTCGGCGTCGAGGCGCGTTTCGGCTTCAACAAAATGACGCCGAAACTGTTCTTCGGCGATTTGCTGAAGCAGACCCTGCTGGCCGCGGTTTTCGGCCTGCCGCTGTTGCTGCTGGTACTTTGGCTGATGGCGAGGATGGGCGACAACTGGTGGCTTTACGTGTGGCTGGCGTGGATGACCTTCAACGTGCTGGCGCTTGCGATCTATCCGACCTACATCGCGCCGCTGTTCAACAAATTTTCGCCGATGCAGGATATGGAGTTGAAGGCCCGCATCGAATCGCTGCTGAAAAAATGCGGGTTCACGTCCCAGGGGCTTTTCGTAATGGATGGCTCCAAACGGAGCAACCACGGCAACGCGTATTTCACGGGTTTCGGCAAGGCCAAGCGTATCGTGTTTTTCGATACGCTGCTGACGCGTTTGCAGCCGGCCGAAATCGAGGCGGTGCTGGCCCATGAGCTCGGCCATTTCAAGCTGCGCCACGTGATCAAACGCATGGCATGGACGTTCACCGTCAGCCTCGCGTTTCTATGGGTGCTGGGCATCCTGATCGACAAGGAGTGGTTTTATTACGGCTTGGGAGTCAGCGAACAATCGACCGCGATAGCCTTGTTGCTGTTCGTGCTGGTTGCGCCGGTGTTCACGTTTTTGCTGCAACCGCTGATGGCGCTTTATTCGCGCAAACACGAATTTGAGGCCGACGAATACGCTGCGCAACATGCGTCGGCAAGCGACCTGATGCGCGCGCTTGTCACCTTGTACAAGGACAATGCGTCGACCCTGACGCCCGATCCGCTCCATTCCGCATTCTACGATTCACATCCGCCCGCGGCGTCGCGCATTCAACGGCTGCAGGGCGCGCATTATTTCCTGTGAGATGAAAACCATCAGCGGCCGGTCGATCAGTGCAATCGCGGTAACGATAGCTATAGCATCGTTTTCGACGTCACTTTATGCAGCGCCATTTGCCGGCAGCAATGCCGACTCTGGAAAAAAGCTGTTCGCCGAGAAGAATTGCGGCGCGTGTCATGTCTCGATGTTCGGTGGCGACGGCAGCAAGATGTTTACACGCTCCGAGCGCAAGGTGAAAACGCCGGAGCAACTCCTCTCACAAATCCGCTCTTGCAACGCCAATCTCGGCGCAAACCTTTTTCCGGAAGATGAGGCGCACATCGCCGCCTATCTGAACCGCGAGTTCTATAAATTCAAATAGCAGAGCCGACAGGAAGCGTTCAGTAACCGGCCTACGATGATTGACCAGGCCGCTTCAAGCGCCGCCCACCCACTCGGCGATCGTGACCAGAAACAAAAGCAATAGCCACAGCACCAGCGCTCGCCAGATCAGCCCTATCGTGCTTTGCATGTAACCGACGTCGGCTTCATCGCCAACGCCGATCTCGGGCCGGTAGACCAGGCTGCCGTACTCATGCAATGCCTCCCCAAGCCGCACGCCGAGCGCGCCGGCGCCGCTCGACAGCACGATGCCGTGCGGCGGATACGCCCACGACAGCGCTTGTGAGCGCCAGCAGTATATTGCGTCCTCGAAATCGCCGACGATCGCGAAGCTAACCGCGGTCAGTCGTACCGGTATCCAATCGAGCACCTCAAACGCCTGCGCTGCAAAATTGCCGAACGCGCGTTCGCCTGCAAATATGCTGGCGCCGGGTTCGGTGCGATTCGCCCATTGGTCATTGAGCAATGCGGCGCAGCGATACAGAATCGCCCCGATCGGCCCCGGCAGCACGATGAACCAGAAAATGACGCCGAACACGTAGCGGTGCGAGTAGATCAGCCCATGCTCGATCGAGACTCGGGCGGTTTCGACACGATTGAATTCATTGGTCGGCAGACCGCGCCACTCCTGCAAGAGTTCGCGCGCGACGTCGAGATCACCGCGGCTCAACGCGGCGACGATTGCTGTGAAGGCATGGCTGAACTGACGCAATCCCATCGTCAGATAAAGCATCAGAACATTCCACAGAAAGGCGAGCGCCGGGCTTGCCTCATAGAGCAGGTAATAAATGCCCCCAGCGATGATTACCGCCGGCAATATCGCAAGCAGCCACGCCGCCAGCCCGTGCCAGCGCTCGCCGCCGTTCAAAAACGCACTCAGCCTGACGGCATAGTCCTCGAACATCAGGACCGCGCGATTCCTGCGCGGCAGCGGCCGCCACTGCTCAATCAACAACGCGGCAAGTATGGATAGCAGAGCCATGTCGCCCTTCCGCTAGCATGCGATTTGAAATACGCCGGCTTGAAATACGGTTATACGGCGGCGCAAGTCAAGAAATAATGCGGTATGGTACTGGCCGAACCCGGCGGGTTTCAACCCCGGAACCGCGCCGTTTTGCAGTCCCTGCAGAACCGGTAAACAGCGCCGCGGTACAGGTCAACCCACCGGATACCCGATGGAGACGACCTCCAGAACAAGATCGCCGGCCGGACGTCTCCATATCACCGTATCGCCGACGCAGGAACCGTTGAGAGCTTTGGCAAGCGGCGAAATCCAGCTAACGCGGCCACTGCCGGCATCCGCTTCATCTTCGCCGACCAGGCTGAAATGATGGCTATGCCCGGCTTCGTCTGTAACCTCAACCTCGGCGCCGAAATGCACCTCATCGCGCGGCTGGACTGCTGGATCGACCAGGATTGCCGATTCCAGCCGATGCTGAAAGTAGCGTAAATCGCGTTCGACCCCGGCCAGTTGCTGGCGCGCCAGCGCATCGTCGGCGGCCGACAGTTCGCTGTGCCTTCCGTGCGCCGCCTGGTACTGTTCCTGCAGCCTGGCGAGACCTCGCGCCGTTACATAATTGGGATGAGGACTTTGCGGCCGCTCGAATCCCTCCTCCGCGCTCAGGTTGACGTCGTCTTCCTTTACAAAAGCTCTGCTCAC
>JBGTFJ010000226.1:0-3711 GCA_041747355.1 Burkholderiales bacterium | reverse complement strand
CGTCACCGCAGGCGCGCCGACGCGTCCGCATTGCGTCGTCGACGCGACTCCAAAGCCGGGTGTTCCATAAATCGTATCGCCATTGGCAATGCCCGTTGCATACCATGCGTCCTGGCGCAGCGTAACGAATTTATATGGCGTATCCCACTGTCCGTAGAACACAGTACCCCACGGGCCGGTCAGGCCAGCGTTGCTATTTCGTCCGCCGAGATTACCGCCGCCGGAATCGATGTTCAGGCCGGATTCGAGCTGAAAGATTGCTTTCAGCCCCCCAAAACCTAAATCTTCCGTGCCCCGAAATCCAATGTTCGACGAATTGGAACTTACGCGGTTGCGCGATATGAGGTCTGCGGCATTGCCAGCGGCGGGAGCACCGACCAAGCTGTTTCCTGCACCTCCAACCGTCGCATGGTCGCGTTCGACGTTTTCGAGGTCGACGTTGAACGTCCCATAAATGACAACGTTGCTGCCCTGTGCATACGCGGCCAGCGGTGCTGCAAAGGCGGTCGCGACCGCCCAAGCCAGCAATTTCTTCTGCATGAAATTCTCCTTTAGAATTAAACCCATCAGGGTGCCGCACCTTGCAAGCCGCGCCTCGCGCCCCTACTAAATCCGAACTTCTTCTGAATCGAGAAGCTTAGGCAAATTCTGCCTAATTGCCATTCGCCATAGCAAGCGATTTATGGGAAATCAATAAGATAAACAAAGAAGTGTTGCTTTTCTGCAACATCGTTCGTGGATAACCGATGCGCCAATCAGCCGAAAAATCTTGCGAGTTCGACGCCAGGGTACGGGGCGCGCATAAAAGCTTCGCCGATCAGGAAGCAATGAACTGAGTGAGCGCGCATCAAAGCGACGTGTTCGGGCGAAGCAATCCCACTTTCGGTAACGATAATCCGTTCCGGGGGAATCCCGGTCGACAACCCGAGTGTCGTATCGAGATGCGTTTCGAAGGTCCGCAGATTCCGATTGTTGATTCCGATCAGTGGCGTTGTGAGCTGAAGAGCCGATTCCAGCTCGACGCGGTCGTGAACCTCGACCAGCACAGCCATGCCGAGGTTATGCGCCACGTCCTCGAACTCGCGCATCTGCCCGGGACTGAGAACAGCGGCAATCAGCAGGATACAGTCCGCGCCGAGCGCGCGCGCCTCATACACCTGATACGGGTCTACCACGAAGTCTTTGCGCAACGCCGGCAGCGCGCACGCGGCGCGCGCCAGTTGCAAATGCTCATCGCTGCCCTGGAAAAAATCGCGATCCGTCAACACGGAAAGACAAGCCGCGCCGCTTTGTTCGTATTCGCGGGCGATGGCCGCCGGGTCGAACGGGTCGCGCAGCAGGCCTTTACTCGGACTGGCGCGTTTGATTTCGGCGATGACGGCAGGGCGCCCGGCTGAAATTTTCGCGCGCAAGCTCGCGACGAAATCCCGTGAAGCAGGCGCCGCTTCGGCTTCTGCGCGTATCGCGCCGATTGCTACCGCTGCTTTCGCAGCGGCGATTTCGCGAACTTTAACGGCTAGAATTTTTTTCAGGATATCGGCCACGTCAGTCTCGATCCAGGCCTGAATCCAGGCTTATTGCGTTGCCGGGGATTCGCAGCGAGCGCTGAACTCGACGAGCTGCTGCAATCGCGCCGCCGCGGCGCCGCTTTGTATCGTCTGCCGTGCGATTTCGACCCCTAGCTCGAGGGTAGCAGCGATGCCGCTGACATAGATCGCGGCGCCGGCATTCAAGGCCACGATATCCCGCGCGGGGCTCGCGCAATCGCCAAGCGCTGTCAAAAGCATGGCTTTCGCTTCGTCCCGATTGGCCACGCGCAAAGCGCTTAACGCCGCGTGTGGCACGCCGAAGCGGGCGGGATCGACAACGGACTCCGAGATGTTTCCATCCTTGAGCTCGGCGATGTCGGTCGGGCCGCTAATGGAAATTTCATCGAGGCCATCGCGGCCGTGCACGATCATCACATGCCGGCTGCCCAGCATCTGCAGCACGCGCGCCTGGATGCCGACGAGATCGGGATGAAATACACCCATCACGTGGTTCGCGGCGCCGGCCGGATTGGTGAGCGGGCCCAGAATATTGAACAAGGTACGCACACCTAGTTCGCGCCGCACCGGAGCCGCGTGCTTCATGGCGCTGTGATGGTTCGGCGCGAACATGAAGCCGAAGCCGATTTCACGAATCGATTGTGCGACCTGCGCCGGGCTCAGATTGATATTGACGCCGAGCGCTTCCAGCACGTCCGCACTGCCGCAGCTCGACGAAACCGAACGAGCACCGTGTTTGGCGACTTTTGCCCCGGCTGCGGCTGCGACAAGGGCCGAAGCCGTCGAGATGTTGAACGTACGCAGTGCATCGCCTCCCGTGCCGCAGGTATCGACGAGATGCGGTACGTTGCCGACGTCTACCCTGGTCGCGAATTCGCGCATCGCGGCGGCCGCTCCGGCGATCTCCGCGACGCTTTCTTTCTTTACCCGCAAACCCAGCAGGATGCCGGCGATTTGTGTCGGCAACATCTCGCCGCGCATGATCTGCCGCATGAGATCGAGCATCTCATCGTAGAACAGTTCGCGGTTTTCGATCAGCCGCATGAGTGCGTCCTGGGGCGTCATCCAGTTTTCCTCGTTCCGCGGGTCGTTTCAGGCGCGCAAAAAATTTTCCAGCATCTGGTGGCCGTGTTCGGTCAGGATCGATTCGGGATGAAACTGCACGCCTTCGACCGCGAGCGTTTTGTGACGTATGCCCATGATTTCACCATCGGCCGTCCATGCCGTGACGTCCAGACAATCGGGCAGGCTTTCGCGCTCTATGACAAGCGAATGATAACGGGTTGCGGTAAAGGGGGTCGGCAGCGTCCGAAATACCCACGTTTGGCGATGATGAATCGGCGAAGTCTTGCCGTGCATCAACTGCTTGGCGTGAACGATTTTGCCGCCGAACGCCTGGCCTATGCTCTGGTGACCGAGGCAGACGCCGAGAATAGGAATCGTGCCGGCGAAGCGCTCGATCAGCGGTACCGAAACACCGGCTTCGTTCGGCGTACACGGTCCCGGCGAAATGACGATGTACTCGGGTTGCATTGCGCCAACCTCATCCAGCGTAACTTCATCGTTGCGCACGACGCGGACATCCTGCCCCAGTTCGCCGAGGTACTGGACCAGGTTGAAGGTGAAGGAATCGTAATTGTCGATCATCAGCAGCATAAACCACTTAAGCCTTTGATTACTTTCTTAAGCCTATGACTAAATGAAAATTGATACCCGCAAAGTTACCCGCTTTTGTTTTCGCAAAGGACTTTTGCAAGGAGGTTCTCTTACTTCCCGACGATCATAAAACATAGATTGTCCGACAACGTCCGTTTGGCTAAGCTGCACGTTCCCTTTGCCTTCACATTACCGCCAATCCAATGCTGACAATCACCGGTCGCGCCGCGGAATGTCCGACGCGCATTGTACTTCCTCTTATCGGCTTCCGCGTCCCCTGCGGCTTCCCCTCGCCCGCCGACGACTACATCGAAGGCCGCATCGACCTGAACGAACACCTGATCCGGAACAAAGAGGCAACCTTCATCATCCGCGTGCAAGGCTGGTCGATGTTGAAAGCCGGCATTCACGACGGCGACGAATTGGTTGTCGATCGATCTCTTGAGCCAAGGCATCGCAATGTGGTAGTAGCTATAGTAAATGGCAGGCTCACGGTCAAGCGCCTGTA
>JBGTFJ010000225.1:0-3160 GCA_041747355.1 Burkholderiales bacterium | reverse complement strand
GGCGAGCGCCGGGTCGCCCGGCGGAGCGGCTTGCACATAGGGGAACCCGGTTACGCCGGTCCTGTTCAGCACGGCAATATAATCATCGACGATTTCGTTCCCTGCGGCGGTGCCCCCCAGCGTGGTGAGAAAAGCGCGTCCGCCCGCCGTAGTCAACTGCGTCGGATCGAGCAGTATCGTGTAGACCGTGTTGGCGAAATTGTCTTGCGTCGTGATGGTGCCGTCGCTGCCATACGGAAATGCCAGATCCTGCTCGAACAGCGGCATGTTATGCATCGGATCGCCGTTGCCGTCGACGGTGTCGTCGAACATGCCGATCGGGTAAGAATTCTTGTCCCGCAAATAAGCGTCGGCGTCGGCTTCAGTCGAGTTCTCAGTCAAACCCGGGCTCGACGCGCGGCCCAGCGTTGTGTTGCCATTGGCGGCGAGGTTGAGCTGCAGCACCGGGTAATAGGCCATCGAGTTCTGCGCCAATGCTAGCAAGCTGCCGAAATCGAGCGTGTGCGTGGCGCGGCCATCCTGACGACGTCCGATTGTGCCGCCGCCGGTCGCCGAGGTGAAAACGGATGCATCGGTCACGGTGTGGCACAACGCACAGGTTGCGCCGGTTTTATCGCCGTTGGCGATGTCGATTACGCCATTGGCATTGCTGTCCTTCGGCGACAGCCCAATGACCGCGTCGACATTGACCAGAGCCGCGGTATTGGCAGGATTATTGAGCACCGACGAAGTCGCCCCGCTTGGATCGGCGGCCAGTTCCGCCTGAAGTTGCTGTGCGACGGCAGCCGGCACACGCTCGGAATCGACGTGCAGGCCGAGTTGCAGCGCCTGCAGCGGCGTAACATTGGCTGCGATCATGCCCTGCTGCAGTTGAACCGCGTCGGTCCAGAAGCGTTCGTTGCCGAAAGTCGCGAAGCGAAACACATTCTGGCCGGCGCCCGCATTCCCGGTTTGCTGCTGGGGCCCGGCCACGACCCTTGCGGGCCCGTCGCTGCCGGGCGTGGTGCTACCGCCACCGTTATCGTTTCCATCGCTGCCGCAACCGCTGAGAGCTGCCACAAGGGCAGGGGCAATCGCCGCTTTCAGCAGGATACTTTTGATCATATCGTCTCCTCTTCTGGCTATTTGCGGAGGTATCTGACTCGCCTCTCAAATCGAAAAATAGCAGAGCGCAATCCGGCAACGATAAGGAACGTGTAAAGATTTGACGGGATTCAGAACCGCGCCCAGACGGCGCGAACAAAGCGAATCAGGCTGGCGCTTGAAACGGATGCGGGTTTGCGTCGCGCGAGGGGCCTGCGGCCATTCTGTCGATGACCGCCCTGGTACGGGGAAGGCCTCACGTCCGCGTAACGATTTCCTCGGTGCTGGCCCCGGGATCTTCTTCGCCGGTTGTCGACGCCATGACATTTGCTTCGTAGTGGCTGGATCTGTCGACCGGCTTCGATGCGCCCAATGCGAGGCGCGTAATCGCGGTCCAATCGCTTTCCGCGATCGCTTTGCGTGTCGCCAGCCATGAGCCGCCGACGCAGACGACGTTATCGAGCGCCAGATAATCGCCGAACGTTTTCTCGTCGATGCCGCCGGTCGGGCAAAACGTTATATCGGGAAACAGCTCACCGAATGACTTCAGCGCCGAGATGCCGCCGCCTCGATGCGCAGGAAAGAATTTAAGCTCGGAGAATCCCGCGTTACGCGCCGCCATGATTTCGCTCGGAGTCATAGCGCCCGGCAAATAAGGCATCCCGCACGCGCGTGCCGCCTCGGCAAGCGCCGGCGAAAAACCGGGGCTTACCGCAAACTGAGCGCCTGCATCTTTGGCGCGCTGAAATTCTTCGGGACGCGTGATCGTGCCGACGCCGACAACGGCATCCGGAACATCCGCGGCGATCGCCGCAATGGCCGGCAGGCCGGCCGCCGTGCGCAGAGTGACTTCCAGAACCCGCAGGCCGCCGGTAACGAGCGCCCGCGCGAGCGGAATCGCATCCTCCTGGCGCTCGATGACAAGCACCGGGATCACCGGCGCGATTTCAAGAATTTCGCGAATGTTCATGTCGTGTGCCCGATCTTGATTTGTTCGCGCTTTGTAATCCCGGTCAGATCACTGAAAGCGGATCGAGGCGACGAAAAGCTCATCGCCCCTTGTTCGGCCGTCGTCGCGACACCGCGGAACGCGCCGAACAGTTCGCGGCCGTAACCCTTCTCGTTGCCGGTCAAATCGACTGCGGCGATTTGGCGCCCGTTCCATTCGGCGGGCGCCACACGCGCTTCCAGTATGCCGCGTTCGCTGTCGAGCAGAATCATGTCTCCGTCGCGTAGCTTTGCCAGCGGCCCGCCCATCGCACATTCGGGTGTGACGTGAATGGCCGCCGGTACTTTGCCCGATGCGCCCGACATTCTGCCGTCCGTTACCAACGCCACTTTGAAGCCGCGTTTTTGCAACACGCCGAGTTCGGGGGTGAGCTTGTGCAATTCCGGCATACCGTTTGCGCGCGGCCCCTGGAAACGCACGATGGCGACGAAATCGCGCTCAAGTTTGCCCGCCTGAAACGCGGCGACGACGGCGTCCTGCGTATCGAAAACGAGCGCCGGCGCCTCGACTACTCGATGCGCCCGCGCGATAGCAGAAGTCTTGATCACGGCACGGCCGAGGTTGCCCGTCAGCAGCTTCAAACCGCCGTCGGCGCTGAACGGATCGCTGACCGGCCTCAGAATACCCGGGTCGAGGCTGGCCCTGGGCGCTGCACGCCAGGCAAGCCGGCCGTTGGCTAGCCACGGTTCCTCTCGATAGGGTTGCAAATCGCTTCCCACCACCGTCGTCACGTCGGCATGCAACAGACCCGCATCGATCAGTTCGCCGATCAAAAATCCCATGCCGCCCGCCGCCTGGAACTGATTGATATCGGCCGCGCCATTCGGATAAATCCTCGTCAGCAGCGGTATGCGGTCCGACAGATCGCTGAAATCGTCCCAGTTGATGGCGATACCCGCGGCGCGAGCGATCGCGACCAGATGCATGGTGTGATTGGTCGAGCCGCCAGTCGCGAGCAGGCCGACGATGGCATTCACGATGGCGCGCTCGTCGACGATGCGGCCAATCGGCGCATATGCATTACCGCGCGGTGTGATGTTCGCGGCGCGTTTCGCCGCTGCGGCCGTC
>JBGTFJ010000224.1:0-5793 GCA_041747355.1 Burkholderiales bacterium | reverse complement strand
GGTCCGGCTGCTTCTTGTGCAGCCGGACCGTTTGCCAGACTTAACCGCGGGCCGTCATAGCGACGATTAGCGAAAGCCGAAATCTTTACGTTTACAGAATTCCTCCTTCGCGCAACGACGCGGTCCGAATCTCCGATCAATCAGCGACTACTTGCTTTTTCCACCTTTGGACTTTGCCTTGGCGGGCGCTTTTTTCTTGTCGGCATCCTTGGATTTGCCGCCTTTGTCTCCGCCGCCTGATTTGCCTTTTCCTTGAGCCATTTTTTTCTCCTCACGTAAGTGAATTGAGATCGCCGCGCCATAACCGAAATAACCGTCGCACCGATCGAACGCTCGCTATGCAATAAACATACCCGTGCCACCGGGAGTGAATGCTATCGGATTTATAACGCATAAGGCGGAGCGTTATTACGTTGGCATATCACAAAACTGCGAAGGCAACGTCGCCAATGTAAGACTTACATCGGCGCTGGTCAAAATTTGCATCACGGCTCCGCCGACATGGCGTCGTGTAGCCATCTCTGAAGCAGGGAAGGAGTAGATTACTTTTATCTCCCCTTTTTTGAAGAGCCAGGTGCGCCGCCCGCATGCGGTCGCTTTCGACGCTAACGCGTCCGCGAGGCCCTACTTTTTCCGGAGAAAAAACGAAAACTCGCCTTTCGATTCGACCGCCGACAATAACGTATGCCCGGTCTGTTTTGAAAACGCCTGGAAGTCCCTGACGGAACCTGGATCGGTGGCGACGACCTTCAGCACGTCGCCGGGCAGCATGTCGGTCAGCGATTTCTTGGTCCGCAAAATCGGCAGCGGGCAGTTGAGGCCGCGCGCGTCCAGCTCTCTATCGAAATCCATAGCCTTGCTCCTGGCGCCGTGGCGCCGTTCTGATCGAAAACCCTTATATAGCAAACGGCGCCGCGCGCGCAACCAGTGAGATGGGCGATCCAATATGCGCGATGAAATCGCGGTAATATCAGCCTCGATCCGCGCCCTCGACCCCACCAACCATGACCGTCGAATCGCCCACTCCCCTTCCTCAAGTCAGTCGCGCCGCGGCCTTCCGTTACTGGTTGCGGCTCGGCTTCATAAGCTTCGGCGGGCCGGCCGGACAGATAGCGATCATGCACCATGATCTGGTCGAGCGTATGCGCTGGATTTCCGAGAAGCGCTTTTTGCACGCGCTCAATTACTGCATGCTCTTGCCCGGGCCGGAAGCGCAGCAGCTTGCGGTTTACATCGGCTGGATGCTGCATCGGACCTGGGGCGGCATCGTTGCTGGCTCGCTGTTTGTGCTGCCGTCGCTCTTCGTGCTGGTTGCGCTGACATGGGTCTATCTGCGCTTCGGCGACGTGCCGGCGATTGCCGGCATCCTGTACGGCATCAAGCCCGCGGTGACTGCTATCGTCATCTTCGCGGCTCATCGCATCGGTTCGCGGGCGCTCAAGAATGGCGTGTTATGGGCGATCGCAGCAGCGGCATTCGTGGCGATCTTCGCCCTGAAGATTCCGTTCCCGTACATTGTTCTCGCGGCTGGCATCGCCGGGGGCATAGGCGGTCGTTTTGCTCCGGACAAGTTTGCGACCGGCGGTGGGCATGGCTCTGCCGGAAAAGACTTCCGCCCGGCGCTGATAGACGATGACACGCCGACGCCGAAGCACGCCGAATTCAGATGGCGGCGCGCATTGTTTTTTGCCGCGGCCGGAATCGGCATGTGGCTGGCGGCGATAGGGGGGCTGATCGCGCTATTCGGCACTGATTCGACGCTGACGCACATGGGCTGGTTTTTTACCAAAGCGGCGCTGCTGACTTTCGGCGGCGCCTATGCGGTGCTGCCCTACGTGTATCAGGGCGCCGTCGAGCAATATCAGTGGCTGACGGCGACGCAGATGATTGACGGCCTGGCGCTCGGCGAGACGACGCCAGGTCCGCTGATCATGGTCGTCGCCTTCGTCGCCTTCGTCGGCGGCTGGAGCAAGGAAATCTTCGGTCCCGAAGCGTTATTTCTGGCCGGCGCAACGGCGGCGGGGGTGGTCACCTTCTTTACTTTTCTACCGTGCTTTTTATTCATCCTGATCGGCGGACCGCTCGTCGAATCGACGCACGGTGACCTGAAATTCACTGCGCCGTTGACCGGCATCACCGCGGCCGTGGTTGGCGTGATCCTGAATCTGGCCGTTTTCTTCGCTTATCACGTTCTCTGGCCGCAAGGGTGGGGAGGCACATTCGACTGGCTGTCAGCCGCGATCGGCGTCGCCGCGTTGATCGCCCTGTTTCGCTACAAAATCGGAGTTATTCCGGTAATCGCGATGTGCGGACTGACAGGATTGCTCGCGCGTTTGTTGATCACGGCATGACGGCTCAACAAGCAACGAATCGCGACCTCATCGAACGCAATCTACTGCTGGGCCGCCTTGCGGTTTTCCTGATCGACGGCGCGCAATTCGCGCAGCCGCGCCTCGACGCTCGATAGCTGATAGAAATCGCCATCGCCGCTGCGCAGCGCGATCTGCAGTTGCTCGATCGCGGCGGGAAGGGTGCCCAGCCGCACGTAAGCTTCGGCTTGCGCTTTGTGCTGCAGCAGTTTCTTGTCGAGAGCCGCGTAGCTTTTCGCTTGCAACAAGTAAAGCTGAGAATCCGATGAATGGATCTGCAGCTGGTCATTGACCAATGCCAGCGCTTCGTGGCCTCGCCTGCCCTGCAGCAAAAGTTCGGCATAATCGTAAACCAGCGCGCGATAGCCGGGATAGTTTTTCAACGCCTGACGGTAATGCTCGAGCGCACCGGCATTGTCGCCGTTCAGGATTTTCAATTGCCCGGCGAGCGAGTCGACGATCGGGCTTGCCGGTGCAATCTTGCGCAAAGCCGTCATCTCCTGATTCGCACGTGCGTAATCCTTCGTGCGCATCAACGCGGCGACGAGGCCGTAACGGCTCGCCGCTTCATTGGTAAATTTCTTCTCCTGCACGCTGTCTTCGAAATACACAACGGCTTCCTTCGCGCTGCCGCTATTCGCGCGCAGCTTGGCGCGCAGCAACTGAAAGGCGAGGCTGTCCGGCACCTGCTTGTAACTCATTTCCTGCGTGCGGCTTTGCACGTCGGCGATGCGCTCGTAGGTCAACGGGTGCGTGCGCAGGTATGCGGGGGCATTGTTTTCGATCACGCGCGTCGACTTCTGCAGGCGCTCGAAAAAAGACGGCATGGCGCGCGGATCGAAGCCTGATTTCTGCAGTATCTGCAGTCCGACGCGATCGGCCTCGCGCTCATTGTCGCGCGTGAAGTTGAGTTGGCTCTGGATCGCCGTGGCTTGCGCGCCAGCGACAGCGGCTTGCGATACTTCGGAATTTCCGCGCGCTGCCAGAATCGCCAACGCCAGCAAGCCGAGCGACAAATACGTGCTTTGCTTCTGGCCCGAAATCATGCGCGCGAGATGGCGCTGGGTGACGTGCGCGACCTCGTGCGACAACACGCCGGCGAGTTCCGATTCGCTTTGCGCGGTCGTGATCAAGCCGGTGTGAACGCCGATGAAACCGCCGGGAAGCGCGAACGCGTTGACCGAGCTGTCGCTGATCAAAAAAAACTCGAACGCCTGACGCGAATCCGGGCTGTTCGACACCAGCCGATAACCGAGATCGTTCAGGTAATCGGTCAGCTCGGGATCGCTCAGGAAACTCTTGTCTCTGCGAATTTCGAGCATGATGCTCTCGCCGATTTGCTGCTCTTGCAACGGCGAAAAAGCGTTCTGCGAAACATCTCCCAAATCAGGCAGGCCATCGGCGCGCGCGACCTGGCCAGCGATGCATAAGGCTACGATTAGATAGCGGAAATTCATGGGTGCTATGATAATCCTTTGGGCAATGAGTTCCTAACCGCGGCCGCTCCGCTATTACCTTCCAACCCCGACCGATAACCCAGATCGATGAGCGAATTAACTCACTTTGACAGCCGCGGCCAGGCGCACATGATCGATGTCGCCGACAAGCGCGAAACGCACCGCACCGCACGCGCCGCCGGCAGTATTTTTATGCAACCTGAAACTCTCGAGAAAATTGCCGAGGGCGGCGCGAAAAAGGGCGATGTGCTCGGCGTCGCGCGCATCGCGGGAATCCAGGCAGCCAAGCGCACGGCCGAGCTGATTCCGTTGTGCCATCCGCTGGCTTTAACCACGGTCGGCATCGAATTCACGCTCGATCATCAGGCGAACTCGGTCGATTGCGTCGCAACGACCGAAACCTTCGGACGCACCGGTGTCGAAATGGAAGCGCTGACTGCGATCAACGTCGCGCTGTTGACGATTTACGATATGTGCAAAGCCGCCGATCGCGGCATGCACATGGAAAATATCCGGCTGATCGAAAAACAGGGCGGGAAATCGGGTCATTGGACAAATGCGTGAGATCGCCGAACCGCAGCGAGTCGAAGTGGGAATCCCGAAAACCGAAAAGCATGATTCGCGCCGAATGCGATATTCAAAACGGCAAGGCTTGCGGTTGAATTGGCGAAAACCGTTTCCTCAGCCCGAGAACGGACCGGGCTCGGCGGAGTCACACCCGTCAAATCAACTGCAGGGGCGGACAAGATGAATCGATTGCGCCGTACCTTATTGAAAGCGGCCAGTTTTTTGGCTGGCGCGGCCGCGCTTGACGGCGGCATGCTCCGCAATGTTTTTGCTGCCGAGTGGAATGTTGCCGCGTTCGACGCGGCAGACATCGACGGCGCGATGAAAGGTATCGGCGTCGCAGACGCCAATGCCAGCGAAGATATCGAGATTCAGGTGCCGCAGATTGCCGAAAATGGTGCAGTAGTGCCCATAGAGGTCAGAAGCCGCATTCCGAACACGCAATCGATCGCGATCCTGGCGGAAAAGAATCCATTTCCGCTGATTGCGCAAATTAGCTTCCTGAATGGCGCCGAAGGCTTTGTCTCGACCCGCATCAAGATGGGAGAAAGCTCGAATATCAAGGCGGTAGTTCGGGCCGGCGACAAATTCTATTTAGCGAGCAAAGACGTGAAAGTGACGATAGGCGGCTGCGGCGAATGAGCGGCAATGAAGCACGTTTGTTTCGGGTACAGCTCTTGCGAGCCGACCTGATTGAGCGGAAAAAAATCGTATGGCCCAGGCAATGAAAGTTCGCGCCAGAATGGAGGCTGACAACAGCGCCGCCGACATAAAGGTGCTGGTCAATCATCCGATGGAAACGGGGCAACGCAAGGATGCGAGCGGCGAGCTGATTCCGCGCCATTTTATCCAGACAATCAAGGCGACGCACAACGACAAGGTCGTTATCGACGCCCAGTGGAGTCAGGCGATTTCGAAGAATCCGTTCTTCGGTTTCAAGATCAAAGGCGCCAAACCCGGCGACGCGGTGACCGTGAGCTGGGTCGACAACAAAGGCGAAACGAGCAGTATCGACGCGACGATAGAACCGGCCTCATCCTGATCGACCGCTTTCAGGCCCGAACAAAGCGCGCGGTCTGGCTGGTGAAGCGATGCAAGTTGTTCAAAGCCCGCAGCGGGTCGAAGAGCAACATAGGGAGGCAACATGAATCGTCGTGAATTCCTGCACGTGCTCGCGCTGGCTGCGGCATCGGGCCTGGCAATCAACAGCAAGGCCGCGCTCGCCAACACGATCAGCGGCATGTACGACTTGCCGACCTTCGGCAACAACGTGACGCTGCTGCATTTCACCGACAGCCACGCGCAGCTCTTGCCGAGCTACTACCGCGAGCCGAGCGTCAACATCGGCGTCGGCGATCATCACGGCAAGCCGCCGCACCTGGTCGGCGATGCCTTGCTCA
>JBGTFJ010000223.1:0-7034 GCA_041747355.1 Burkholderiales bacterium | reverse complement strand
GTCGCTGCATTGTGTTTGAAGTGGATCAGCCGGGACTGGATTGCTTCGCGCAGGCGTTCGTACTCCGCTTTCCCAATTACCTCAACTGACGAGAGGTCGAATTTCGGCGATCCATGCGGGAGCAAGCTTGCGTAGTGGCGGGCCTTTGCGATCCAGTTGTGGGATGCCGACCCGTCCGCACGGATGGCGCCATTATCAAGCGCAAGACCCACGGTCGGCGGGGGTTCGAGGCTGGCCTGGATCCGCTTCAAAACAATCGACGGATGCAGGGCTTGATAGGGTTCCCAATGTCCGACGACCTGCGTCGGCCCCAGCGATGATCCCGCCAGCAGCGCATTCGGGTCCACCGCCAAAGGGTCGCGCAGCCCGGTCATGTGCCAGGTTCCATCGCGTTTTTCGGAGCTGATGACGACGATTCCGGGTTCAGTCTGAAGCCGGCGCAGGTAACGTTCGAGGTTAACCTGCGTCCGCTTTGCGGCGATTGATGGATGCAGAGCTTGCTGCGGTTGCCAATGCCCGACGACCTGCATTGAGCGCAGAGATGAACCCGTCAGCAGCGCATTCGGATCCGCCGCCAACGGATCGCGCAGCCCGGTCACATGCCATTTTCCGTCGCGTCGTTCGGCGCTGGTCACGGTGATCCCGGGCTCGGTCCGAAGCTGCTGGATGTAATCAGCCCACTGGTTGTTGTCCAGATGCCGCTGATACAACCAGTAGCCGCCGAAAAAAAGCAGCGCAAGCACGAGCAGAAAAACCAGCCAGGGCAGCGGTGAGACCCGCTGTTCGCGCGTTTTCTCCTGCGCTCGCAGGCAGTTGGCTAGCTCGTCGCGAAGGCCCGGAAACGCCGCGCTATCGCCGTCGAAGTTGTCCAGCGCCTGGTGCCTGTGCGCATGGATATTCGCCAGCGTATCTCTGAGCAACCCGTGCAGAGTTTCCGGTGGGGTACCGCGGATCATCGCGACCAGAAACGCCGAAGGCCCTTGCTCGCACCACAGCAGCAGTTCGCCGAGGCGCAGCGTATCGAGGCCGCCATCAGCCGTTTCCGAAAACGAATCGCGCACGAAATCCTGAATCGCCGCGAGCATCGCGGAGACGAGCTGCGGATCCTTGCTCGCGATTTCGTCCGCAGCCACGTGTTCGATCAAGAGACCGCTGCGCTTATGGATCAAAAACACGTGTTCGACACGGTAGATCAGGGTGTGCCTGAGCACGACCTCGGCGAACGTGGTTCCCGTCCGGACCGCTTCAAAGCGCCACTTCAGACCGCGCCAGGAAAAAGTGTGTTTCAACGCGGCATTCAGCGATTGCAGCGTGCTCTCGAGCGATTCCCCGATCGACTTGCGGATCGCAGGCCCCATCAGCGGGTACAGGATATCGACCAGCGTTCGCGGATTTTTTCTGATCGACGACTGCGCGGCTGCTTCGATGGTCGGCGCGAGCGCTTGCCCGAGGCGTTCGTCGCGCGCGGCCGCCTGCAGAAAAGCGGCGGGAAGCACCTGACTGACTGTCAGGGCGAACTGTTCGGGATCGGCGATTTGCTGCTGGAGACGATCGAGCAGCGCCTGTTCGCGTCCGAGGAGGATGTGCCGCATTTCCTCGAGGCGCGGATCCGCGGCCAGGTAACTCGGGACCTTCGCCGCGAGATCCTGGTTTATGGATCTTGCCAGCTCGATCAACAGAGCCGCGAGCAGCTTGCGATCGGTCCTGGAATCTTCCTGATCGGGATGGAGCCACGTAACGGACGGTTCAGGCGTGCTCATTGTCCCTCGCGTATTCGCTTAACGTGGTGTTGCTGATGCGCACGTGCCCTAAGCGTCCGAATGAACCATCCCGTCGCCCACGAGTTTCAGAGTCTTGTCGAGGAAGCGATCCGGGGCGCCGTCAAATATGCTCACTGTTGCTGCTTTTGGCGCCTTTCGGGACGAGATCCTGGTTCAGACATTTCGCGATTTCGACGAACAGGCCGGCGAGCAAATTGCGATCGGTTTTTACATTGCTCAATTCGGCGAACATCTTTTCCATGGTCATGCGCATATCCTCATTCTTGCGCTTGATTTCTTCCCGCAAGCTATTCGATTGCTGACCGGTCTGATCGGTAAAATCACGTTCCAGCCGCGACAGTTGATCGGACAGCGCACTCAAACGTTTTTCCAGGGTTTGCGTCTGCTCGCGCAAACTGCGCTCGAGCTCCTTGTCGGCGTCCGCCCGGCGGTCCTTTTCTTCGCGAAACTGGTTGCCCAGCGATTCCAGTTGTTTTTTCGCTGACGATTCCAGACCGCTCAGGTTGCGGGCGGACTCCGATTCGAGTTCCTTGACTTTCTGCAGCAGGCGCTCTTCCATGCTGGTAAACCGGCGGTCGTAATCCTGCATCTGGTTGCCGAACAGGAGGTCGCGGATTTTATCGACGCTGACGCCCTCTCCCGCCGGCAGCGGGCCGCTGGAGATACCCATATTCTGACCTGGTTTGAAACCCATGGATTCGGGGTTGGCTGCGGATTTTGGAGCTGTTGCCATGATTGTTCTCCTCTCGTGTTTAGGTGTCGCAAAATTATTTTTTGTCTGAACCTCCAGTCGCGCAAACGCGTTCAGGCAAGCGCGTGTTGCTTCAGGGCGGAGTATCGGCGCCGCAGCAGAAGGTCAGCACCAGGCAATTCCTGCCATCGACATGGCGGTAAGCCGCCGCGTCCGAAAACCTGCGCACAAGAGGAATACCGCAGCCGCCGATGCGCGGATCTTCCAGGCTCGTGACCGGCGTTTCGGCTCGCACTTGCAGAGGATCGAAGGGCTTGCCGTCGTCCTCGACCTCGAGGGTTAGCAGATTATTCTGCTGCCGCAGACGCAGCGCAATCATGTGCTCGGCATGGTCATCGTAAGCGTAGCTGATAATATTGGTTACCACCTCGGTCGAACACAAGTCGAGCTTCCGCGCGATGTTGTCCGCAAGCCCGCACTGCCGCGCCCATTCACCAACCCAATCGCTCACGCGCCGCAACTCCGACAGTTGGTTTTTCACGATCAAGCACGCCCCAGCCTCCAGGCTCGCAACGCGCGTCAAATACTATCCGGTGAAGCTCCCAGCGCTTCACAGGCCGCCTGCAGGTCGTATAAGGTTTCAATGATCGAGGTGACGCCTGCCGATTTGAGGACTTCGTCGACCAGAGGCTGCGGGTTGAGCAGAATCATCTTGCCGCCGCGTTGCCGAAGGGCCCTGGCATTGGTGATCAGTGTGCGGATGCCGATCGACGCGAGAAAAGAGACTGCTGACAGATCGATGACGAGCGCAGCCTTTTTCGTCGCGGTCAATGCGGTGAATTGAAGGTCGATGCCCTGAACTCCGGCATTGTCCATGCGGCCCGCAAGATTGATCTTGGTAATGCCGTCGTTGAGTTCCTGCGTTTGCAAATGCATGTTGGGTTCCCCGCTTACGCTAGCTTAACTTGAAAATCTTCGCGCGATTGGCAGAAACTACGCCATCTCCCGCGCGAGCGCCGCAGACACTGACATGTGTCAGGAATTATGGCGAAAACTCTAGACAACTGTCACTTCTCGGTCGTCGCTATTCAATCCCGAGGCAAACAACTCGTCACCCCGGCCAAGTTCTGCGCAAGCTTTCTTTGCAAGGAGGCGCCCGAAAGCACCGCCTATGACCACGGTAATGCCGAGCCGGCGCAGCAAATGCTTAAGCATGTCGCCCCGCATCTGTTGGTCCTGCATCGGCGCGGCACGCAATACGAACGTTTTGGATATTGATCCTCACTGTTCTCACCGCGACCGGATCGCTGTTCGCGGGTGTTCTGTACCTGGTACGGGGCGCGTTTTGGCGTGTCGGCGAACCTGCCATGTGCCAGCTACGCCAGCATATCCGCCCAGATATTGCGGGCCCACGCTTCGGCGTATTCGCCTTCGAGCTTGCTCGGCGCAGGCGAGAGCCCGCCGCTGCCTTCGACGGCCAGCATGGTTTTCTTTTCGGCATTGAAGGCGTGGACGGATGCTATGTGCACGACTTCGTTGCCGCTGATGAAGCTGTAGCAGGTATTGGTCGTCATCGGGCTGTCGTTGATCGGCTGGCCGGCCAATTGCGCGACGACTGCCGCGGCGCAGACCTTGGCGTGGGCGTTGGCCATATGCCCCGACTTCGGCATGGCCGGCGCGGATAACGTCGCATCACCCAGTACGTGGATGTTTTTCTGCACGGTCGATTCCATGCTGCGCCAATCGACTTCGCACCAGCGATCGTTGCTGGTGACGAGCCCGGCCTGACGCGCGATCGCGCCGGCTGCCTGCGGCGGAACGACATTCAGCACATCGGCTTTGACATCCTCGAACGTCAGCTTGGCGGTATTCGTCGCCGGATCGACATCGGTCAGCTCGCTGTTCGGACGATATTCGATGATGCTGCCGTAACGCTCGGCGAAGGCTTTGCCGAACAGACCTTTTTTCGAGACGATTTCGGGATTGGCGTCGAACACCAGAACCTTCGACTTCGGCTTTGCGTTCTTGAAATACCAGGCAATCTGGCACGCTCGCTCATAAGGCCCTGGCGGGCAGCGGTAAGGCGCTTTCGGCACGAACAGCGCATAGACGCCGCCGTCCGGCATCGCTTCGAGTTGCTTGCGCAGCGCCAGCGTTTGCGGGCCGGCTTTCCACGCGTGCAAAACTGTCTGCTGGGCCGCGTCATTGTTGAGCCTGGGCAATTTCGCATACAAAAATTCGACCCCAGGCGAGACGATGAGCCGGTCGTAATTCAGGGTCTGTCCGCGCTTCAGGTTGACTGTGCGTCTGGCAGGATCGACTGCGGCGGCGACATCTTGCACAACGGTAACGCCGTACTTCTGCAGGGTGTCGTAGTCGCGCGTCAAATCCTGCAAGCTCATGGTCCCGGCGAGCACGCGATTGCTCAGCGGGCAAGAGATGAAAACCGGATTCTGTTCGACCATCACGACATCGATCGCCGGGTTCCACAGCTTGATGTACTTGGCGGCGGTTGCCCCGCCGTAGCCGCCGCCGACCACGACGACTCGGCCTGCTTTACCGTTGGACGTTGCCGATCCAGGCGCTGCGCAGCCCGCGACGGCGCCGACGGCGGCCGATGCCGAAAGCCATTGCACGAATCTTCTTCTATTCATTCTTTGTCCTCGCTCAGGGCTTCTGCCTGGAAAAAAATTCTGCCACGTCGGCGATCTGCAGATCGCTGTAGCCTTTCGCCAGTTGCGGCATGATCGTCCCCGGCCGCAGCCCGTGCTTGAACGCCTGCATGGCGGCAATCATTGCTGCCTTGTCCATGCCGGCGAGAACCGGCATTACGCCTGTGCTTTGACCGCGCGTGCCATGACAGGCTGCACAGGTTGCCGCCAGATACTGGCCGTCCCGCGCGCCGCCGTCTTGCGCGAGCGCTCCAGTCGAAATAGCGGCGAACAAGGAAAGTGCAACCCCCCTCGTACCTGTTTTTTTCATTTTCTCTCCGATTTTTCCGGGACGATTACGATCATGTGGATCGGTACCCGTCCTGCCACGGCAGGTTGAAAAGAAATCCGGCTCTCCGCTGGAAAACCGGAGACGCCACCGGCGGCTTATTTCCCCGGCTGCGGCACTATGCGCAGATACGGCTTCAGCGTTTTCCAGCCGGCCGGGAATTTCTCTTTGGCTTCAGCGTCGGACACCGCCGGCACGATGATCACGTCTTCGCCTTGCTTCCAGTTAACCGGCGTTGCGACCTTGTGCTTGGCGGTCAATTGCATCGAGTCGAGCGCGCGCAGGATTTCGTCGAAATTGCGGCCGGTGCTCATCGGGTAAGTCAGGATCAGCTTGATTTTCTTGTCGGGCCCGACGACGAAAACCGAGCGTACGGTTGCGTTGGTCATCGCTGTGCGGCCTTCCGACGTTCCCTCGGTGTCGGCTGGCAGCATGTCGTAGAGCTTCGCCACTTTCAGATCGCGGTCGCCGATCAACGGATAGTTGGGCGCTGCGCCCTGCGTCTCTTCGATATCCTTCGCCCAGCGTCCGTGATCGCTGATCGCATCGACCGACAAGCCCAGGATTTTGGTGTTGCGTTTGTCGAATTCCGGTTTCAGTTTCGCCATGTAACCGAGCTCGGTCGTGCACACCGGCGTGAAATTCTTCGGATGCGAAAACAGAATCGCCCAGCCGTCTCCCATCCACTCGTGAAAGCGGATCGTTCCCTCGGTTGATTCCGCCGTGAAATCCGGCGCATCGCTGCCTATACGCAATGACATGATTCAGCTCCTTTGGTAATGGTTGCTCTGGTTTTTCTGGAGGCAGCGCGCTTTGCAGATGCCTCCGCCTACTACAACGCTGTGCACATCGGGATGACTTGCATAAATGCGTGCTTCGACCGTAAGCGCAAGCTGCGACGCGGCGCACGACGTCAAGTTTGCGTTCCACGGTATCCGTCGCCGGGTTGATCAGTACTGCGACTCCTGAGCTTTCGCAGCCGTGAAGATGGATATATGCGCAAGACGCCGCTTCGAAGCTGTCTGAAAATCGTGTCCGAGTGCGTGCGGCTGCGGTTTCCAAATAGAGAGTCTACCCAATTTCCGAGGCGATTTCATTGCAGTTTCGGCGCAAAAAAACTCTTGCCAGCGGCCTCACATGCGGAAGCGCCAAGGCTGAGCCAAGATGGAATTGCGCGCCGCCGCAATAGCCTTACTTCGCTATATCGTTACGAGGATCGCAGAACGAGCTGCGAATGTGACGGCGTTAGGCCCTAATCCTGCAGCCCGGCAACCGGCGCGCTATCGTCATCGCTGATCGTGACAATCGCACTGCTGGGCGAACCGAGCGTTGCACCACCGGACGGCTTCCGCAGGCCTACCATGAAATGCTCGTCGCCCTCGAAACGAGTGTCCTGCCGGATTGGAATCCCGATCGACTTGGCGGCGCTGTCGCCGTCGGCGAAAGTAACGACCCGGTTGACTCTGCGGTAGTCGGCGCGAGACGCGGCGGTGCCGCTCCTAGATGCAACCTTGACCGAGACCGCGCCGGCGCTGCCTCCGGTGCGCGTCACAGTGACGCCC
>JBGTFJ010000222.1:0-6152 GCA_041747355.1 Burkholderiales bacterium | reverse complement strand
TTGACCTGCGCCAATGCTCGAGCATGGCCGGCTCGCGGCGGGCAAGATCGCCTCGCATCGGAAACGGTGTGTCGGGAAGGTTCAGGGTTTTTTTGTAATCGGCCATGCGTATCGTTGCTGGGGTTAAATAAATGCCGCCCTGCGGTCAGGCGAGCGATCGCGAAAACCACGCCTGGGCGCTTTCTACATCGAGCCCGATTTGCTGCGTCAACGCGTCGAGGTCAGCGAATTTCTCCTCGCCACGGAGCTTATGCAGGAAATGGACGACGAGGCGCCGGCCGTATAGATCGCCGTACGAATCGTTATTGCCGAACAGGTGCACTTCAAGCAGCGGCATTGCTTCCGCCCTGATGGTGGGCCGCACGCCGAGACTGGCGACGCCGGGACTGCGTTCCCTGCCGATTCCGTCGACTTCGACGACGAAGATGCCGGAGAGCGCGGGCTTGTTGCGTTTCAGCTCGATGTTCGCCGTCGGATAGCCGATCCTCGTGCCAAGCTTGTCGCCATGCACGACGCGGCCGCTGATGCTGTAATGCCTGCCGAGCAGCGCGGCAGCGTGGTCCAGCTTGCCGTCCGACAATGACTGCCGGATGGCGCTACTCGATACGCGCAGGCCATCGACCAGGACCGACGGCATGGCCGCGACCTCGAACCCATGCCGGATTGCGGCTGCCTGAAGTTGCGCGGTATCTCCGCTGCGACGCGCGCCGAACCGGAAATCCTCGCCGACCAGCAGCCATTTCGTCGCCATCCGCACCAGCACCTCGGAGATGAAATCTTCGGCGCTCATTTGCGCAACGCTGCGATCGAAGCGGCAGACATGAACGCGCCGCACACCGTAGCGGGACAGCAGGAATATCTTTTCGCGCAGGGTGGTCAGACGTGCGGGCGCATCGTTAGGCGAGAAATACTCGCGCGGATGCGGCTCGAAGGTCATCGCGCAGGATGTGATTCCGCGCGCGCCAGCCGCCTGTTTCAGGCGCGCCAGCATCGCCTGATGGCCGAGATGAACACCGTCGAAATTGCCGATAGTCAGCGCGATGGGGCTGGCGCCGCCGACTGGAATCTCGCGAACGATTTGCATGCGGAAATAGCCGATTTTACTTGGTTACTCCCGAAATAATCCAGCACAGCGCAAGCGATTGCGGCGAGGCTGAATTCCGCGACGACAAGAACATCGACGCCATCCATGCCTGTTTCAAGTTTGCCGACGGAACGCTTCCGAAAGCCGGTATCGATAAGTAGACCAGCCGGGCAGTTACGGCTTTACCAGGTATCGCTTAGCGCTAGCCCCTGTTCAAGGCGATCATGGCGGGCGCAACTTCTCGTCATCAAGCGGCTTGGCACGGTCCGCGAGCCCGCGAATATAGGCGGCGAATTCTTTATCCTCACCGCTTAAAAGCTCCGGCAGACGCGCAGTAAAATCCGCGCGCTCGCACCACTCGAGCATGTAATCCTCCCACGAATTCCAGCGCCGCCTCTTGGACGGCGACATATCCCGGGAATACGCAACCAGATAGGCGCGCTCGAATAGCGAAATCAGCATGTCGAAAATCACGTACATGCGCTCTTCCTGTTCGCCCGTCAGATTCTGCGTCGGCGGGTTCGAACGCAGGCGCAGATCCGGGTTGACGAGCACCACTTTCAGAAAATCGTTGTAGGCGTTCGCCAGCAACTGATATTCCTCTTCCTCTTCGTTATCGCGTTCGCGGCGCTGGTCGTAGATGAAGATCGCTATCGCGAACGGCAGGCCGATTACGGTAACGATATAGCTCGCGAGTTCCCAGTATTCGAGGGCGTTCATGGCAAATAAAGATCCGACTTCGGAATTCAGTGCGTGTAGCGCAAGATTGACGCGATGACTACTGCTTGTCAGGTATTGGCGATGCGCGTGAACCATCGCGCGCAAAAAAATGCGCAATGCGGTAGCTGACGATCAGCCATACCACGCCTTCCATCACGCCGCCCAGCACATCGCTCAGATGATGCACGCCGAGATAAACACGGCTCAGGCAGGTTATCAGAATCAGCAGCACGGCTGCCATCACTGCGGCGCCCCGCGCTCTAGCCGAGTGCAAGTTACTGATGCAGACAACTGCGAGGCTGCCGTAAAGCACGGTGGCCGCCATCGCATGACCGCTCGGAAAACTGTAGGTTTCGAGCACAAGCACGGGATTCTCGAACAGGGGTCGCGAGCGCTGGAACAGCTGTTTAAGTCCGGCGTTCAGCAGCATGCCGCCATAGACCGCGATGAGCAGAAAAATCGCGTGATATCGTTGCCGCCACCGCAGCAATGTCAGGGTTGCGATTGCAGCGATGACGCTGACATAAGGGATGCTGCCGAGATTCGTTACGACTAGCGTCAGGGTCGTGAGTTGCGGATAGGCGCGATAGTCGATTGCTGTTGCAAACTGCGCTTCGATCGCATTTAACGGACCGCTGTAAATCGCGTCCAGTGCGATCGCCGTGAAGCCGGCGAGCGCGATCAGCGCAATCAAGGGGAGAGGAATTTGCCGGTTCAAGTGAAGCAGGAGGACGCTGAAGCGATGCTGAATGTGCGTGTCTTATAGACGCGCGGTGCCAGTTTCCCGTCCTTTAAATGGTCAACCGAAAAAATGGCAGTCAACCCGGCGCATGCGGGAAGCCAGGTCTCTGAATGTAAATGATTCATGATCGCGATGTTGATTCCGGACAAGCCAGACTTGAGCCGGCCTGATCCGGAATCCACTTTTTAAAGAATTCGATTCCCGCCTTCGGGAAAGGCCGCTGGGTATGGACGTGAAACCGGCACCCGCGTTACTTTTCCTTTGAAAAAAAGTAACGCGAGTGAGGGGCCGCGGGGATTTAGCGGCCGTCATGTCTCGTCGCTTTGCTCTCCCCTCTTACGAAAGGGAGAAAGGCGAGGTGCGAGCAACGTATGAAACTTCCTCAGACGCCGGAAACTTTGCGGCCTGAAAGCCCTGCCGATGCGTGTGTCGATTCCGCTCCGGCAACTATTGCAGTTTCGGCTGCGCGCAGCCGGGTTCCGTATACCTCGCCGAGACAGACCAATGCCGGACCGCTGATCTGCCAGTCGCCGATATCGCGCAAACCTTCGAGCGTCGTCAGAATTTGTCGCGCGTTGGCGAGGGAGGCGTTTTCCACGATGGCGACCGGCGTGCCTGCATGCATTCCCGCAGCCTGCAGGGCCTCGCTGATCTGCGCACCTTGCCCGGCCGCCATGTAAAGCACCGCGGTATCCGCCGCGCAAACACTGGCAGCCCAATCGCTCGCCTCCTGGTCGGGGCCGATGCGAGGTGTCGCAAACACCACGCTGCGCGCAACACCGCGTTCGGTCAGCGACACGCCCAGTTCGGCATGTGCGGCCAGCGCCGATGTCACGCCAGGAACGATTTCGTACTCGACGCCGGCGTGCTCGAGCGCGGCGATTTCTTCCTGCGCGCGGCCGAACAGCAGCGGGTCACCGCCTTTCAGGCGTACGACAATCGCATATCTGCTCGCCGCTTCGACCAGCCGACGATTGATGAAACGCTGATCGGTGGAGATCCGGCCACACCGTTTGCCGACCGCGACTTTGGTAGCCTGCCCGGCCAGTGCGAGCGTGTCGGCATGCACCAGCGCATCGTAAAAAACGATACCGGCTTGCTCGAGCACACGCGCACCGCGTAATGTGATCAAATCCGCCGCACCGGGGCCGGCGCCTATCAGATATACCTTGCCCATCACTGAATCATTCCGGCGGCGACGGTGTTGTTGCTGGTCTCGTCGATGACGATGAAGCCGCCGGTGGCGCGATTGCGTTTGTAGCTGTCGCAAACCAGCGGTTGCTGCACCTTGATCGAAACCCGACCGATGTCGTTCATGCCGAGCGCCTTTGCCGGCCCGTTCGACAGGGTATGAATATCGACGCGATAGTCGAGCCGGCTCACCATTGCCCGCACGCTTTTGGTCGTGTGCTTGATCAGGTAGCGGCGCGATAAATCGAGCGGCTGCTCGCCCAGCCAGCACAGCATCGCATCGAACTCCTTTTTCGCGCGTGGCGCATCACTGGTCTTGACCAGCATATCGCCGCGCGAGATATCGATGTGATCGGCTATCGTCAGCGTAACCGACTGCGGCGCGTCGGCGCGTTCGAGCTTGCCGTCGAACGTGACGATCTCCTTGATCCGCGAACGCTGGCCGGAAGGCAGCACCGTCACCTCGTCGCCGACCTGTATGTCGCCAGATTCGATGCGCCCCATATAGCCGCGAAAATCCGGCAAGGTCGCACTGTCCGGTTTGCACACGAGTTGCACCGGGAAGCGAAAATCCTCGGTGTTGATGTCGTCGGTGATTTCGGTCGTCTCGAGCATTTCGAGCAGCGTTTCGCCGCGATACCACGGCATGCGCGCGCCGCGCGCGACCACCATATCGCCCTGCAACGCGGAAATCGGAATGTAGCTGATGTTCGGCAAAGCCAGCCCCATCGCGAAATACTCGAACTCGTCTCGCACAAACTGGAACACGGTCTCCGAATATTCGACGAGATCCATTTTGTTGACCGCGACGATCAGATGCGGACTGCCGACCAGGCTGGCGAGATAGGCATGGCGCCGCGACTGGCTCAAGACACCCTTGCGCGCATCGATCAGCACGATCGCCAGATTGGCGGTCGAAGCGCCGGTCACCATATTGCGCGTGTACTGCTCATGGCCCGGCGTATCGGCGATGATGAATTTGCGTTTCGGCGTCGCGAAATAACGGTACGCAACGTCGATCGTGATGCCCTGTTCGCGTTCGGCCTGCAAGCCATCGGTCAAGAGCGACAAATCGATGCCGCTCATGCCGCGCCGGCGCGTGCTGGTTTCGATCGACGACAGCGTGTCTTCGAAGATCGATTTCGAATCGTAGAGCAGCCGGCCAATCAGCGTGCTCTTGCCGTCATCGACGCTGCCGCACGTAATGAAGCGCAGCAGTTCGGAATTTTCGAAGGTGATGTTCTCGATTGCCGACATGACTTTCTCAAAAGTATCCTTCTTTTTTGCGCAACTCCATCGATGCTTCCCACGTCTGGTCGTCCATGCGCGTAGCACCGCGTTCGGTAATGCGCGAGGTAGCGGTTTCGGTGATGATGTCGCGCAGGGTGGTCGCCGCCGATTCGACCGGGCACGTGCAAGTCATGTCGCCGACAGTGCGGCAGCGCACCTGCAAGTTCCTGACTGTCTCGCCTTCCTGCGGCTGCACCAGATTCGATACCGGCAGCCAGCCATTACCGCGCTTGATCACATCGCGCCGGTGCGCGAAATAAATATTCGGAATCTCGAGTTGCTCGCGCGCGATGTATTCCCAGATGTCCAGCTCGGTCCAGTTGCTGATCGGAAACACGCGAATATTTTCGTCGGCATTCACGCGAGTGTTGTACAAATCCCACAGCTCAGGGCGCTGATTTTTCGGATCCCATTGTCCGAAGTCGTCGCGGAACGAAAAAATGCGTTCTTTGGCGCGCGCCTTTTCCTCGTCCCGGCGCGCACCGCCGATGCAGGCGTCGAGCTGCAATTCGGCGATCGCATCGAGCAAGGTCACCGACTGGAATGCGTTGCGGCTCTGCGTTTCGGACTTCACGGTAATCCTGCCTTTCGCAATCGAATCGTCGAGGCTGCGCACGATCAGGCGCTCTTTAAGCTGCGCCGCGCGGCGGTCGCGAAATTCGATCACCTCGGGAAAGTTGTGGCCGGTATCGATGTGCAGCAACGGGAACGGAAAGCCGCCGGGTCGGAATGCTTTTTCAGCGAGCCGCAGCAGCACGATCGAATCCTTGCCGCCGGAAAACAGCAGCGCGGGATTCCTGCATTCGGCGGCGACCTCGCGCAGGATATGGATCGACTCCGATTCGAGCGCGTCGAGATGACTGACCGAGTGGCGCTTATCCGGCCTCCTCCGCTGCGCGTCGTGTTCACGCTGCGACGGCGCGGATACGATCCCTAGCTCACGTTGCGGCAAATCCAGTGTGTCCATCGCTTTCACCTTTTTGTTTTTCAGTCCAGCTCAGTCGTTCAATTCAGGGTCGGCCTTCGGATGCAGTCCGCATTCCTTGCCTTCTGCATCCTCCCACCACCAGCGGCCGGCGCGTATGTCCTCGCCCGGCGTGATCGCGCGCGTGCACGGCGCGCAAC
>JBGTFJ010000221.1:0-1604 GCA_041747355.1 Burkholderiales bacterium | reverse complement strand
CGCCCGCGAGACCGTCCCCGACCGGGTGGCTGGCCTGGAGAGCGGCGCCGATGACTATCTGGTCAAGCCGTTTGCGTTGCGCGAGGTCGAAGCCAGGCTGCTGGCGCTGCACAAGCGGCGCAGCGGCAAACTGGCTGGCGCCGAACTTCGCGTCGGCCAACTGGTATTCGATACCGACCGGCTGAAGATCGTGTTTGCCGGGCAGCCCGTCAAGCTGCCGCCGAAGTCGATGCGTCTGCTCGAACGCATGATGGCGCGGCCCAGTCACGTGTTCACACGCGCCGAACTGGAAATCGCAATCTGGGGCGAAGAACAGGAAACCAGCGATACGCTGCGCAGCCATATGCATACGCTGCGCCGCGCATTGGCGCAGGCCGGCGGCTCCGATCCGATCGAGTCCGTGCACGGAATCGGCTATCGTCTGATCGCCGGCGATGCGCCTTAAGTCGGGCCTGCGTCTTCGCGTCGCCTTTAGTTTCGCGCTATTCAGCCTGCTGCTGATCAGCGCGCAGACGATTGCAATCTTTCTCGTCACCGATGACCAGGAAGAGGAGTTCATCGACGAAATCCTGGCCGATGAAATGCACGAACTGATCGATCGCTACCGGCATGATGCCAAAACCCTGCCGCAACGCCATTCCGATCTGTCCAGCTACGTCGTTCATACTCCCGATCAGCGCGCGGCTTTGCCGGCGTATCTGCAAAATCTCGATATCGGCACCCAGGAAATATTCGTCGACGGGAAAGAGTTCCACGTCGAAGTCCGCAGGCAGAATGGCGCCGAATTCTTCCTCATGTACGATGCAACGCGCCACGAAGAGCGAATCGACAACTTCCGTATTTTCCTGCTGCTTGGCATCTTCGCCATGGCGTTCGTGACGGTTGCGCTGGGCTTCTGGCTGTCCGGATTGCTGGTGCGGCAAGTCGCCGATCTCGCGCGTCACGTGGCGCACCGTATGCCCGGTATCGAGCATCCGCCGCTAGCGCAAAGTTATCGCGACGAGGAAGTCGTCACGCTCGCACGGGCTTTCGATGACTACGATCAACGCATGATGCACCTGCTGCGGCGTGAGAAAGAATTCACCGCCAACCTGAGCCACGAACTGCGCACGCCGCTGACGACCGTCGGCACGAGCTGCGAGCTGCTCGGAGAGGAACCTGCGCTTTCGGCAAAGGCGCAGCAGCGCGTGCACGCAATTGCCGGCGCCGCGGCGCGCATCGAGCAGACCATGCGGGCGTTGTTGCTTCTCGCCCGCGACACACAAGCCGGTGACGATGAAGCGGTCAATATCGCCGAGGCCGTCGATGAAGCACTGGCGCCGTTTCGGGATAAGCTGGACGCGAAGAACATCCGGATCGAACGCATTATTCCCGACAATAGCGTGCTGTGCGTTTATCGGCCCGCGCTGCAACTCGCGCTGACCAATCTCATCAAAAACGCCGCGAATTACACGGACAGCGGGTCGATCAGATTCAGCTATGGCGATGGCATTCTAACCGTCAGCGATACCGGCAGTGGCATTGCGGAGGCCGACCTGCCGCATATCTTCAAACGCCATTATCGCGGCCAGGCCAACGATCGGCCCGGGGCCGAGGCCGGCAGC
>JBGTFJ010000220.1:0-4282 GCA_041747355.1 Burkholderiales bacterium | reverse complement strand
CCCCAATCCCCCTTTTCCAAAGGGGGGCAAAATCCTGCCGGGTCTGTTCGTGCCCAAGGAGCGCCGCGCAAGGCCTCAATAACCCTACTGGAAAGTGGCCCCCCCAAACCCCCTTTGGAAAAAGAGGGGCAGGGGGGATTTAAGGCCGGAACAATAACCAACGTCGTTTTCATGGGCATGGGCGAGCCATTGGCCAATTTCGACAATGTCGTCGCCGCGCTGAAATTGATGCTCGACGACAACGCCTACGGCTTATCGCGCCGGCGGGTGACCGTGAGCACGTCCGGTATCGTTCCTGCCATGGACCGATTGCGCGATCAATGCCCGGTGGCGTTGGCCGTATCGCTGCACGCGCCCAACGACGAGCTGCGTGACGTACTGGTGCCGATCAATCGCAAATACCCGCTGCAGGAATTGCTCGCCGCCTGCTCGCGCTACCTGGAGAAAGCGCCGCGGGATTTCATTACGTTCGAATACGTCATGCTGAAGGGCATCAACGATAGTGTGCCGCATGCGCGCGAACTGATCGAACTGGTCCGGGACGTGCCTTGCAAATTGAACCTGATCCCGTTCAACCCGTTCGCCGGGTCCGGCTACGAGCGATCGCCGGCGGAAGCGATACGGCGATTCGCCGATATGCTGTTGAACGCCGGCCTGGTCGCGACGACGCGAAAAACGCGAGGCGACGACATTGCCGCCGCGTGCGGCCAGCTGGCCGGGGAAGTGCAGGACCGAAGCCGCCGCCATCTGCGTAAAGTCATGGAGGCCCAGAATGAAACCGAAAACCGCGTCTGATCGCCGCATCGCCAGCGAGGTGAAGCGTTGGTTATGCGCGCTGATGCTGATCGCTACCGGCTGCGCGCAGCAGCCGACGCAAAAGGACGGTGAGTCGGTCGATAGCAAGGCCGGGCAGCGTGCCGAAATTCATACCCAGCTCGGCTCGGGCTATTACGAGCGGCGTCAATTCGATGTTGCGATCCAGGAGTTGAACGCGGCGCTCAGCGCCGACCCGAACTACGTGCCCGCGCACAATATCCTGGGGCTCGTCTACATGGAGTTGCGCGACGACGCCGTCGCCGAACAGCATTTCCAGCGGGCGCTGAAATCCGATCCGGCTGATTCGGACGCGAACAATAACTATGGCTGGTTTTTGTGCCAGCGCGATCGCGAACAAGCGTCGATCCCCTACTTCATGGCGGCGTTGAAAAATCCGCTGTACCAGACGCCCGAAAAATCCTATGTGAACGCCGGCGTGTGCTCGCTGAAGGCGAAAGACGAAAAGGGCGCCGAGCGCTATCTGCAAAAAGCTTTGCAGACGCAGCCAAAAAATTCGCAGGCGCTTTATCACATGGCGGAGCTGAAATACAAGGGCGGCAAGCATGCGGAAGCACAGTCTTACCTCAGCCGCTACATGCAAGTTGCCAATCCGAGCGCCGAAAGCCTGTGGCTCGGGGTGCGCATCGAACGAAAGCTCGGCGACCGCAATTCGCAGGCGAGCTACGGCTTGCAGTTACGCAAGAAATATCCGGAATCGCAAGAGGCGGCGGCGCTGCGCGCGGGGCGGTACGAATGAACGGAAAATTCGGAAAAACCGGTTTCGGCGATGATGAGTTGGCGCAACTGACTCCCGGGCAACGATTGGCCGCGGCGCGCGAAGCGCAGGGACAGTCGATAGAGGACGTGGTCCGCCACACCAAGCTGTCGCGCCGCCAGGTGATGGCGCTGGAAAGCGATGCATATGGCCAGTTGCCCGGCCCGGTTTTCGTGCGCGGCTTCATGCGCAACTATGCACGCCACCTGCAACTGGACCCCGCGCCCTTGCTTGCGGCCCTGGATGCTAAAACCGCGCCGGCCGTCATTCCATCGGGTAGCCTCGCCGAGGCGGCCGACTTGCGGCCGGAGGCGGAAGAGCCTGTATCGGCGCGCGCTTCAGAAGCTTCAAGCGAATCCGATTCCGGTTCAGTCCGCGATTCAATCCGTGGCCCAATCGCCGAGCCAGTCATCGAACAAGGCAGCGCTGAACAGGTCACGGTGGAACAAGGTGCCGAGCCCGCAATCCGGAAGTTTTCGGAGGCTGCGCCGGAGTCTGCCCGGCCCGCGCAAGCTGCTCCGACGGCTGAACCGGATACCCGCAAAGAGCCTGCATCTCTGTCCGCCGCTGCGTCCACTGATACGCCCACTCGCGCCGCTGCGGCGGAATCAAACGCTGCGCGGGCAGCAGTTGCCGATGAAACGCTGCCGAATAGTCCGGACGAATCGGTCGATAGCCTGGACAGCATCGCCGATACCAGCAAGGCATGGCGCAACTACGCACTGGTTTCGCTTGCCGTCGTCATCGGTTTACTCGCGCTCGTCCTTGTGACGCAAACCTGATCCCGGTAACGACATCTTTCCGATCGTCATCCGGCGCCGCTCTGGGCGTCATCGTCATCCTGTTAGAATAAGCACTTTTGCCGGAGGCCTGCATGTCATACGGCGCATTTCCGCGGCGTAAGAGCCGTGCGTTCCGCGTTGGCAAAGTCGTTATCGGCGGCGATCACCCGATCGTCGTGCAATCGATGACGAACACCGATACCGCCGATGCCGAGGCGACGGCGCAACAAGTCGCGCAACTCGCAAAAGCAGGATCGGAACTGGTGCGCATCACCGTCAACAGCCCCGAAGCTGCGCGCGAAGTCGCCGGCATTCGCAACCGACTCGATCAGATGGGTTGTGCTGTGCCGCTGGTCGGCGACTTCCATTTCAATGGCCACAAGCTGTTGACGCAGTTCCCCGAGTGCGCCGAGGCGCTCGCCAAATACCGGATCAACCCCGGCAATGTCGGCGCCGGCAAAAAGCGCGACGAACAATTCGCGATTATGATCGAAATCGCCTGCCGCTACCGCAAACCAGTGCGGATCGGCGTCAACTGGGGCAGCCTCGACCCGGCTTTACTGGTGCGGATGATGGACGAAAACGCGAAATTGGCGGAACCGAAAGACGCGGCCGCTGTGACGCGCGAAGCGCTGATCGTCTCGGCGCTCGACAACGCGCGCCGCGCCGAAGAGCTCGGTCTCGGCGCCGACCAGATCGTGCTGTCGTGCAAAGTCAGTGGCGTGCAGGATCTGATCGCCGTGTATCGCGATCTCGCCGCGCGCTGCGACTATCCACTGCATCTCGGCCTGACCGAAGCCGGCATGGGCTCAAAGGGAATCGTTGCGTCGACCGCGGCACTTGCGGTGCTGCTGCAGGAAGGCATAGGCGACACCATACGCGTATCGCTGACACCCGAGCCGAACGGCGATCGCACCAAAGAAGTCATCGTTGCCCAGGAAATTTTGCAGACCATGGGCTTGCGGTCGTTCACGCCGATGGTGATCGCGTGCCCGGGATGCGGGCGTACGACCAGCACATTTTTTCAGGAACTGGCGGAGCAGATTCAGGGCTATGTGCGCGCGCAGATGCCGATCTGGGGTGAGCACTATCACGGCGTCGAAGACATGAAAGTCGCGGTGATGGGCTGCGTGGTCAACGGGCCCGGCGAAAGCAAACACGCGAATATCGGTATCAGCCTGCCCGGTTCCGGCGAGAATCCGGTCGCGCCGGTGTATGTCGATGGCCGCAAGACAGTGACCCTGAAAGGAGACGCGATCGCGGCCGAATTTCAGGCCATCGTCGACGAGTACGTGCAGTCGCGCTACGCTCATCGCACTTCCGAAGAGTTGCAGGATCAGCCGGCTTGATTTCAGCAGGCTCACGCGACAGCGAGCCATAGCGGCATTCGACCGGCAGCGCTGACGTCGTGCGCGGTTCGTTTACAATGGCGGCCTTTTTTCCGGCTCGCACCTGATGCGCGGTAAAGCGATTCAAGCGGTGCGCGGGATGAACGATGTCCTGCCGGATGCCGCGCATCTCTGGGAATTTTTCGAGGATACGGTGCGTGACTGGCTGCGCGCATACGGCTATCGCGGCATTCGCATGCCTTTGGTCGAGAATACCGAGCTTTTCGTGCGCTCGATCGGCGAGGTCACCGACATCGTCGAAAAGGAGATGTACAGCTTCACCGACCTGAACGGCGATAGCCTGAGCTTGCGCCCCGAAGGCACGGCTTCGTGCGTGCGCGCTGTCGTCGAGCACAATCTGTTGTATGGCGGGCCACAACGGCTTTGGTACGGCGGCGCGATGTTTCGCCACGAGCGGCCGCAGAAAGGCCGCTACCGTCAGTTCCATCAGGTCGGCGTCGAAGCCCTCGGCTTTGCCGGGCCAGACATCGACGCCGAGCAGGTTGTCATGGGCGCGCGCT
>JBGTFJ010000219.1:0-6562 GCA_041747355.1 Burkholderiales bacterium | reverse complement strand
CGGAACAGCATGACCAGAATCAGCGCCAATCCAAATACCAGCATGCGCAAATCGGCTGGATCGATGACCACCTGACCGAGCAGCGACTGCTGCAACGGCCCGACATAGCGCAGCGCCTCCGGCAATATCACCAGGATTACGGCGCCCAGAATCACGCCGGGAATATGCCCCATGCCGCCGAGCACGACCATGCACAGGATCATGATCGACTCCATCAGGGTGAAACTTTCCGGGCTGACGAAGCCTTGAAACCCTGCGAACAGCCCGCCTGACACGCCGCCGAAACTGGCGCCCATGGCGAACGCGAGCAGCTTGATGTTGCGCGTATTGATGCCCATCGCCTTTGCCGCAATTTCATCTTCGCGGATCGCCACCCAGGCGCGGCCGATGCGCGAATCCTCCAGCCGCATCGATACGAAAATCACGAATAGCGTCAGAATCAGGAACAGGAAATAGTAGTTGTGAACCGAAGAAAAGCTGAGTCCGGACACGGTGTACGTCTTGTTCAGCGCGACGCCGGCGACGCTGATCGGATCGATCAGGTTTACGCCCTGGGGCCCGTTGGTCAGGTTGAACGGCGCGTTCAGATTGTTCAAAAAAATACGGACGATTTCGCCGAAACCGAGCGTGACGATAGCAAGGTAATCGCCGCGCAATTTCAAGGTCGGCGCGCCGAGCAAAACGCCGAATACGCACGCGACCGCGGCCCCTAACGGCAGCAACATCCAGAACGGCAGATGCAACCCGAAATGCGGCGACGCGAGAAGCGCGTACAAGTACGCGCCGACCGCGAAGAAGGCGACGTAACCGAGATCGAGCAAGCCGGCGAAGCCGACGACGATATTGAGGCCGAGCGCCAGCATCACGTACAACATGACGAAGGCGAGGATACGGACCCAGGCGCGTCCGAGAGTGATATCGGCGATGAAGGGCAGCGCGATTAAAGCGATGGCGAGTAACGCGAAGCCCAACCACGCGAGCTGCGGCTTGTGTTTCAGGTTTTGCCAGACAACGGTCAAGATCTTGCGCTATTCACTAGATAAGGCCACTAAATGAGTTCAGAGCTTAAGCCCGCTCCGCCACCCGCTCGCCCATCAAACCGGACGGCCGAAATACGAGCACCAAAATCAACACAAAAAACGCAAACACATCCTGATAATGGCTGCCGAGAAAGCCGCCGGTCAGTGTGCCAATGTACCCCGCGCCCAGGCTTTCGATAATCCCTAATAGCAGTCCGCCGAGCATCGCGCCGCCGATGTTGCCGATGCCGCCAAGCACCGCCGCGGTAAAGGCTTTCAAGCCGAGCGTGAAGCCCATGAAGTAATGCGCGAGCCCGTAATAGGCGGCGACCATGACGCCGGCGACGGCGGCGAGCGCCGATCCGACGATGAAGGTGATCGAAATGATGGTGTTGATATCGACGCCCATCAGGCCTGCGACTTCGGGATTCTGCGAGGTGGCGCGCATGGCGCGACCGAGCCGGGTTTTGTGCACGAGAAAAAGCAGCGCGGCCATGACTACCGCCGCGAGCAGCACGATGAAAATCTGCAGCTCGGTAATCGTCGCGCCGCCCAGGCTGTGGCGCGCGAGCGGCAAGACCGGCGGAAACGCAATGTATTGGCGGCCCCAGATCATCATCGCCACATTCTGCAGCACGATGGAAACGCCGATCGCGCTGATCAACGGCGCGAGCCGCGGCGCTTTGCGCAGCGGCCGATAGGCGATGCGCTCGATCGAAAAGCCGAGCGCCATGCACAGCGGAATGGCGACGCCTAGACCGAGCGCCACGATCAAAGGCCCCGGCAGCGCCGAACCGAGCAGCGCCTGGATTATCGCCAGCGCGACCATCGCTCCGATCATGACGACTTCGCCGTGCGCGAAATTGATCAGGCCGAGGATACCGTAGACCATTGTGTAACCGAGCGCGACCAGCGCGTAGATGCTTCCCAGCACGATGCCGTTGATCAGTTGCTGGAGAAAGATGTCCACAAAGGGCGTTGGGTTTGGTTGGAGCCGGGCGAGCGACCGCTGGCGGTCAACGCAAAAGGCAGGGAAACGCGATAAAGGAGTATCGAGTCTTTTCCCCCATGTGAATAAGGGGGTGGACAGGGGAAATTTTCCCGCCGTAAATCCCCCTCAGTCCCCCTTTTTCACAGGGGGAAGCCAACTTGCGGCAATCTCCCTGCAGGCGCCGTTGTCGTTCGCGACCGGATTAATATCCTATTTAGTCGGCGGCGCTGGTTTGTCGGCCTCGGCGGACGCGGCGGGCTTCTCTGCAGCCGCCTGCGGCTTGTCGGCCGCGGCCTTGCCGCCGACTGTTTCCATCGGCTCCCACGCGCCTTTTTTGACGACGAAAATCGTAATCGGGCCGTTCCTGATGTCGCCTTTGTCGTCAAACGCGATCGGGCCGATCACGCCGTCAATCGAGGTCTTGCCGATTTCCGGCAGGAACTTCGCCGGGTCGCTGGAACCGGCGCGCTTCATGGCATCGACGAAAACATAAACGGCGTCGTAGCCGAAAGGCGCGAACAACTCGACTTCCTTGTTAAACTTGGCTTTGTAGTTTTCGAGGAATTTTTTTCCGCCCGGCATTTCGTCTTTCGGCAAACCGGGAATCGACGCCATCGCGCCTTCGGCATCGGCGCCGCCGAGCTTGATGAAATTAGGCGTCTGCCAGCCATCGCCGCCGATGAATTTGGCGTCCATGCCGAGCGATCGCATCTGCTTGACCATCGGTCCGGCCTGCGGATCGATGCCGGCAAACACGACGGCGTCGGGCTGCTTGCCTTTGATGCTGGTCAGGATCGCGAGAAAATCGGTCGCTTTATCGCTTGTGTATTCGCGCGCGACGATTTCGCCGCCGGACGCCTTGACGGCTTTCTCGACTTCGTCGGCAAGTCCTTGGCCATAGGCCGTGCGATCGTCGATGATCGCGACTTTTTTCGCGTTCAGGTTTTTGACCGCGAATTCGCCGATCACCTTGCCTTGCTGCAAGTCGTTGGCCAGAACGCGAAACGTCGTCTTGTAGCCTTGCTGCGTGTATTTCGGATTGGTCGAGCCCGGCGAGATCTGCGGAATGCCGGCGTCGGAATAAATTCTCGAAGCCGGAATCGACGCGCCCGAATTGAAATGCCCGACCACCGCGACGGCTCCGGAATCGACGAGCTTCTGCGCGACCAGCGTCGCTGTTTTCGGATCGGCCTGATCGTCTTCGGCGAGCAATTCGAGCTTGACTCGTTTGCCCTCGATTTCAACGCCTTTGCCATTCAGTTCGTCGACCGCCAATTGCACGCCGTTCTTGATATCGGTTCCGATGTGCGCCTGCGGCCCGGTAAGCGGGGCAGCGATACCGATTTTGACGATGCTTCCAGAGGCTCCGCCGGCCGCGTCATCTTTTTTTCCGCACCCGGCAAGACCAATGAGCAGTGCTGCCGCAACAAGTGTAAAGATTCTTGGGCTGATCATGCGAACTCCAGGAAAGTTGAAACGCGGGCGAACCCGGCTGATTATCCGCATGGCTCCAAACCTTGTCAATTTCGCACGGCAGTTCCTTGCTGTATATAAAGAAAGCAGCAAAACGACGCGCACCGAAAATAAAAAGACCGGCGAAGAGCCGGCCTTTTTCGATCGATCGATCGCTTACATCGCAAGAATCCACTGCACCAAAGTCTTCGCTTCGTCGTCTTTTACGTTCGGATTCGGCGGCATCGGAATCTGCCCCCAGACGCCGACACCGCCGTTTTTCACCTTCTCGCTCAGTTTGGCCTCGGCAGCCTTGTCGCCTTTATATTTGGCGGCGATTTCCTTGTATGCCGGGCCGACGAGTCTTTTGTCGATAGCATGACAGGCTAAACAGTTGTTCTTTTGCGCGAGCGCCTTCACAGCAGCGTCGTCGGCCGCGAACGATGGCGCTGCGCACGCCGGCAATATGGCGACCATCAAACTCGTCACGCCGATTTTGTTCACGTTTCCTCTCCTTTACTTAACTCGATGCGATTCCGGGCGCCTCGCCGGTTTTGCAACTTCGATCAGCGCTGCCAAATCGTCGATGGGCGGCAAGCATGTAACGCCGCGGCAAACCCAGGCGTTGACGGAATCGCCGCCCGGCTTGTCGAGCGCGGCCGGAAGATTTGTCGCGCCGGCCGGGATAATGAGCGTGAGCGTGCTGGGCAAATAATGCTCTTGCAGCGCGCGCTGCCAGACCGCAAATTCGTCAGTCGCTTTACCGCGCAAAATGATAATCTGCGGCGGATTCAACGCTTCTTCGAGCGCTATGGCGAGGCTGGCAAAGCCGCTTGCCTGGCGTTGCATGGCCGGGTAAAAAAGTTGCAGCGCGCGCTCGGCGGCATCGTGGTAGCGCGGCTCGCCGACCAGATGCCCGAAACGCGATAGCGCAAATGCGGCGACACCGTTTCCCGAAGGCGTGGCGTTGTCGTGGCCAGGCTTGGGGCGATGAATCAACTGCTCGTGATCGTGGCTGGTGAAAAAGAATCCGCCGTTTTCCTTGTCTTCAAAGCGTTCGAGCAATGCGTCGGCGAGATCGCGCGCTAAATCCAGATCATCGCTGCGAAAACGCGCCTGCAGCAGTTCGAGCAGCGCATCGAGCAGGAACGCGTAATCGTCGAGATAGGCGTTCAGGTGTGCGCGGCCGGTTTGCTTCGAATCTTCGGATTGCTGGCCCGCACTTTTGTAAGTGGCAAACAACTTCCCGTCTTTCCACATCGTGCCGTGCATGAATCGTATGGAACGTTCGGCGGATGTCAGCCAATCGTCGCGTCCGAAAACCCGGGCGGCGCGGGCCATGCCTTTGATCATCAGCGCGTTCCAGCTCGTCAGAATCTTTTCGTCGCGCCCCGGATGCACGCGCTTTTCGCGTTCGGCAAACAGCTTCGTACGCGCTGACGCGAGCAGACTCTCGCACTGCTCGAGTGTTTCGCCGGCTTTGGCGGCGATCTCGTCGAGGCCTTGTACGACGCGCAGATGCCACTCCTTGCCCTCGAAATTGGCCGGCCGGTCCAGGCCGTAATGCGGCGAAACGATTGCATATTCTTCGTCGGACAAAAGGCCACGAACCTCATCCGTCGTCCATACGTAAAACTTGCCTTCCTCGTGCTCGGAATCGGCGTCTATCGTCGAGTAGTAGCCGCCTTCAGGCGATTGCATCTCGCGCAGCACCCATTGCGCCGTTCCCTCCACGATGTGGGCAAACAGAGGCTCGTTCGTTGCCAGCCAGGCGTCAGTGTAGAGCCGCAACAGCGGCCCGTTGTCGTACAGCATTTTTTCGAAATGCGGAATCATCCAGAAGCGATCGACGCTGTAACGCGCGAAGCCACCCCCGAGCTGATCGTAAATGCCGCCTTCGGCCATGCTGCCGAGGCTCGTGCGCACCATGGCCAGCGCATCGGCGTCGTTGTCAGAGGCGTAGCGGCGCAGGATGAATTCGAGCTCGACTGGGTGCGGAAACTTCGGCGCGTCGCCGAAACCGCCGTGGCGGCTGTCGAAGCTCGCCCGCAACGCTGCGAACGCAGCTACAATCGGCGCATCGCTGAGTGCACTCTGCTGCTGTGCCGCGCCCGGTAGCGTTTGCCGCAGCGCATTTTTGAGCGAGGCATTCTGCTCGTCGATGTCGCTGCGGCGCTGACGATAAGCGTCGGCAATCTGCGTCAGCACATCCTTGAACCCGGTCAGGCCGTAGCGCGCCGTTTTCGGAAAATAGGTTCCGGCGAAAAATGGTGTCTGATCTTCGGGCATCAGAAACATCGTCAGCGGCCAGCCTCCGTTGCGCTGCGTCAGCATCGCGTGCGCGGTCTGGTAAATCTGGTCGAGATCGGGGCGCTCCTCGCGGTCGACCTTGATGTTGACGAACAGCTTGTTCATGACGCCGGCGATTTCCGCATCCTCGAACGATTCATGCGCCATGACATGACACCAGTGGCAAGCCGAGTAGCCGATCGACAACAGGATCGGTTTGTCGTCGCGCCTGGCGAGCGCCAGCGCTTCGTCGTCCCACGCGTGCCAGTCGACCGGATTGCCGGCGTGCTGCTGCAGGTACGGGCTGGTTTCGGAGGCGAGGCGATTGGGCATGATGAACAAGGAATCAGATTCCGGATTAGCGGGGCGCGGCGAGTACCTGTGTCCAGTAAACGCCCAACTTGCTTGCGGAATCGGCGCGCAAGCCAGCGCCCATTTCAGTCACTTCAGGATTCATCAGATTCGCGCAATGCCCGGCGCTTTTGAGCCAACCTGCCACGACCTCGCGCGCATCCGATTGTCCGGCGGCGATATTTTCGGCGACGATCCGGTAGCGATAACCTTCAGCTGCCACGCGTCTGCTCGCCGTGTCGCCATCCTTCGCGACGTGGCTGAAATAATTCTTGCTCGCCATATCTTCACTATACTTGGCCGCCGCGGCGGCAAGTTGTGCGTTCCATTTCAGCGACGGCGCCTTCGCATAGGCTTTTTGGCCGCAGCGTCTGGACTTTGCTCGCGCATGGTTGGTCAACGCCAAAATCTTCCGCACCGCGGCTTCGGGGTCGACAGGAGCGGCGAGCGGCGCGGCCAG
>JBGTFJ010000218.1:0-2298 GCA_041747355.1 Burkholderiales bacterium | reverse complement strand
AGCGCGCGGCCAATTGGGCGAGCCGATGCTGCGCGGCCAGGTAAGCGCCAGTCTCGGCGGGATCGGCGTAGACAATCAGGTACAGCTTGCCGCCCAGATTGTCGACGACGGCCAATTCGTCCGACAGCATCAGCACTATATCGGGCGTCGCCAGTGGATCGGCTCTGGCGGCAGTTTCCGTGATGCTGGCGAGCCGGGCTTCAATATAGCGCACGCAATCGTAGCCAAAGTAGCCGACCAGGCCGCCGACGAAGCGCAAGTCATGGGCGACCGGTGCTGCCTTGAAGCGCGCCTGGAAAGTCTCGATGAAACCGAGTGGATCCGCGGTTTCCGTCTGCTCGGTCACCCTGTCGTCCGTTTCAACCTGCACGGCGTTCCCGGTAACGCTTAATCTGACGCGAGCCGGCAGGCCGACGATCGAATAGCGTCCGAAGCGTTCGCCGCCGACCACCGATTCGAGCAGGTACGAGTAGCGCTGGTTTGCCAGCTTCAGATAGACCGACAGCGGCGTATCCAGATCGGCAAATGTCACCCTCACCAGCGGAATGCGATTGAAGCCTTGCGCCGCGAGGTGTTTGAATTCTTCTTCGGTCATTAGTAGCAACGGCGAATCATGCGGCCCGGACGATCAACGGCAGCGCATCCGCGAACCTGGCAATGACGGCATCGGGCGCCAGAGTTCGTACGTCCTTGCCGCCGTTGTAGCCGTAAGGAACACAAAAAACCGGGCAGCCGGCGGCGCGCGCGGCCACGGTATCGTTGACTGAATCGCCGATCAGCAGCAGATTTTTTGCTTTGACGCCGAGCTTTTCGCACGAATGCTGCAACTGCATCGGGTCGGGCTTTTTTCGCGGCAGCGTATCGCCGCTGACGACGAATTCGAAGAACGGCAACAGGCCGGTATCGCGCAACAGCGGCAGCGAAAATGCGCTGGCCTTGTTCGTCAGACACGTGAGCCGAAAGCCTCGCATGCGCATCGCGCGCAGGCCGTCGACCACGCCCGGATAAGGTTGCGTCGTCAAACTCAACACCTGGGCATAATGTTTCTCGAATACCGGCAGCGCGCGCGCAAACAGCTCGTCGTCCGGCTCACTGTCCATGCCACCGCTCAAAGTGCGCTTGACGAAGCGAACGATCCCGTTGCCTACATAATCCCTGATGATGTCGACATCGAGCGCCGGACGGCCGATTTCTTTCAGCATGCGATTGGCCGCGGTCGCGAGATCTGGCGCGGTCTCGAGCAAAGTGCCATCGAGATCGATCGAGATGGCGAGGATCGACAGGGGAAAGCTGGTGGGCGATGGCAGCGGTTGCGTCAAAGGTATTGGTTGCGTCATGGCATCGGAACAGGTAGGCGACGGAAGCGGGCGGTCAGCTGGTGACGCGACTCAAATCGCCGCGCATCGCGCTGATCGTCGCCGTATCGTTCTGGGCGCCAAAGATTGCCCAACCGGCAGCGAAAGTTTCTGCGCCGCCGCGATCGCATCGGTCATTTCCTCGCCCAGCCGGGGGAAATTCGCGGATAGGATGCTCGGCGCAATCCGGTACATTGACGGCTCGCCGGGCAAATCGGGAAGCCGGCATTCTAGCGTATTTGCGCCTGGCGAAGCTCGTGCAAGCTGGACCGCGAAGAGATTGCCGAGCCTGCATATAAACTTGTCATGCCAAAAAAAATAGTGTGCAATATCTCATGCCCGCCGAATCGAAACCAAGCGAATCAAAATACGGTATCACCGTCACCACGCGAACCCATTATGTCGCGGAGCAGTCCGACGTCGACAATGGGCGGTATGTGTTTACCTATACGATTACGATCACCAACACCGGGTCGGTCGGCGCCCAGCTCATCAGCCGCCATTGGATCATCACAGATGCCGAGAACCAGGTTCAGCAGGTTCGCGGTCTGGGCGTGGTCGGCGAGCAGCCGTATCTGAACCCGGCCGAGAGTTTCGAATATACCAGCGGCACCGCGATCGCAACGCCGGTCGGCACCATGCGCGGGAGTTATCAGATGGTTGCCGAGGACGGCAAGAGCTTCGATGCGCCGATCCCCGAATTCACGCTGAACATGCCGCGCGTGCTGCATTGAAGGCCTAAACGGGCGCTACCGGCATGTCGCTTGAATCGAGCTACACGCTGCTGGCCCCGATGTACGATTTCGTCATCGAGCGTCCATTTCGCAAAATCCGCGCCGACAGTCTCAAGCGACTGCCAGCGGAACCCTCGGCCATTCTGGTCAACGGCATCGGCACAGGGCTCGATCTGCCGCATCTGCCAACGCGCCATCGCTATACCGGC
>JBGTFJ010000217.1:0-3551 GCA_041747355.1 Burkholderiales bacterium | reverse complement strand
CGCCCTTGACGCTGCTCTCGCCCTGCGTTTCTTCGCGGATGTTGTCGTTGCAAAGCTCTATGCATTCGTCGCAGATGAACACCGACGGACCAGCGATGAGCTTGCGCACTTCGTGCTGACTTTTGCCGCAGAATGAGCAGTAAAGGAGCTTGTCGCCACCAATTTTATCCGCCATGAGCCGGTGTCCGCGTTTTCAGATTGACTGGTTTTAAGACATTAGGGGGCAACTTCGGTTCGGCTCGACAAAACCTTGTCGACCAAGCCGTATTTGACTGCATCTTCGGCGCCGAAAAACATGTCGCGATCGGTATCTCTGTCTATCGTTTTTAGATCCTGGCCTGTATGTTTGGCCAAAATGCCGTTGAGCCGCGCGCGCAGGTAAAGGATTTCCTTGGCGTGTATTTCAATATCGGACGCCTGCCCCTGAAATCCGCCCATCGGCTGATGAATCAGCACTCTGGAGTTAGGCAAACAATAACGTTTGCCTTTTTCGCCGGCTGCGAGCAAGAACGAGCCCATGCTGGCAGCAATGCCAACGCAGAGCGTGCTGACGTTCGGTTTGATGTATTGCATCGTATCGTAGATACCGAGGCCCGCCGACACCGAGCCGCCCGGCGAATTGATGTAGAAAAAAATGTCCTTGTCGGGATTTTCCGATTCCAGAAACAATAGCTGGGCAACGATCAGATTGGCAGAAATGTCGTTGACCGGCCCAACCAGAAACACGACGCGCTCTTTCAGCAATCTCGAATAGATATCATAGGCGCGTTCGCCGCGCCCGCTTTGCTCGATGACCATTGGGACCAGGCCCAGGCCCTGCGGCTCTTGCCACTGCCCATTCTGCTGCCAACGGTTATGCATCATTCTGTCCTCGTGTTTCGCTACTGTCTGAATCTTGCTTGGCTGCAGGCTGATGTCCCATCAGCTCGTCGAAATCAATCGACTCTTCGCGGACTTTTGCGCGTCCGAGGACCCAGGCGACGACATTGTCTTCGAGCACCATCGATTCGATTTCGCGCAGACGTTCGGTCGATTGATGATACCATTTGACCACTTGCTCCGGGTCTTCGAAGCTTCGCGCGTGGTCGTTCACCGCCGCCCGCACTTGCGCCGGCTGCGGCTGCAAATCCTTGCCTTTGACAAGTTCAGCAAGAATCAAGCCGAGCATTACGCGGCGGCGCGCAGGTTCGTCGAATGAGGGAAGCGCTTCGGGGGGCAAATCGGCTGCTTTGATGCCGCGCGTCTGTAGATCGCGAATGGCATTTTCTTTCAAGCGCTGCGCATCGATCTCGACCATAACCCGGGGGGGCGAAAACGATGTCGCGTCGAGCAAGGCCTGCATGACCTGATCCTTGACCCTGGCCTGAATCCGGCGCCCCACTTCGCGCTCGAGATTAGTCTTGATTTCGGCGCGCATTTTATCGAGATCGCCATCGGCAATGCCCAGGCTTTTTGCAAATTCTGCATCGACCTCCGGCAATTTTGGCGTGGCAACCGCCTTTAGCGTTACATCGAAGCGCGCGTTTTTGCCGGCGACCTCCTTGGCCTGATAGTCGGCGGGAAACTCGAGATCGAATGTCCTGGACTCACCGGCTCGCATTCCGCTGATGTTCTGCTCGAATACCGGCAACAGGCGTCCTTCCCCGAGCACGACGCTGACATCCTTGCCCTGCCCGCCCTCGAATTCGGCGCCCTCGATAGTGCCGCGGTAATCGATAGTGACCTGATCCGTGGTTTCTGCACCGCGCTGTACCGGTTCGAAATGCACGCGCTGCTTGCGCAAAATTGCGATCGTCTTGTCTATTTCGGCTTCTCCGATCGTCAACTGCGGCCGCATGATCGCCGCGCTGGCGAGATCGCCGACCTCGATTTCGGGATAAATTTCGAAAGTCGCGCTGTACTCAAAATCTTGTGCGCCGTCCCCAAGCGGCTTGGCCTCGAACTTCGGCGGCCCGGCGACGCGCAGGTTTTGCTCGGTTACGGCATCGCCGAAAGTCCGTTGCAGCTTGTCTCCCAGCACTTCCTGGCGAACCTGCCCTCCGTACTGCTGCGCGATGATCCTGTAGGGCACCTTGCCTGGGCGAAACCCGTGCAGTCGTACCGTTCGCACCATGTTTTTCAGCCGGTTTTCGACTTCGGTGTCGATCTCCTGCAGCGGGACGGCGACGCTCAGCCGCCGCTCAAGGTTGCCCATATTCTCTAAGCTGACTTGCATCTGTTCGAATCCTCAGGGACGTTTTGAATAAGGTGTTTTATTGTGACTGATTTCAGCGGATTGTCCGGCAGGCCGAACCGCCCGGCTAGCCCTGTAGAAAACAGCCAGACGGGCCTGAGGCGTCATCCTCGTGCGAAAGGGGGGACTCGAACCCCCACACCTTTCGGCGCTGGAACCTAAATCCAGTGCGTCTACCAATTCCGCCACTTTCGCGTCGAACTTCGGACCAGTGTGCCTGAGGTAGCGTGAGGCGAGACAACCATCGCTGCCGAAACCCGCTTCCCCATCCTCTTTTGGCTGCGCCAGTCCGGCCGCTTACGTCATCGGAAAATACCATAAAAACCGCGATTATGGCCAATAAAGTAACGTCTCGCATGAATCTGTCAGGCGGTCAAAACGGAGCCTTGACGCGTGGATAAATGCCGTGCGAATGAGGGTTAAAGCACGCACACTTCAGTAACGCTGCCTGCCCTTTCCTGATGCCAGCCGCACCGAACCAGTGCGTGCCTGCTAGAATAACGACGCTGCCCCACTCCTGCACGGGGACGATGGTGACGCCGGAAGAATATTGCCAGAATAAAGCCGCGCCGCCTGGGTCGTCCCTGTATTACAGCTTTCTGTTTCTGCCCCCTGACAAACGACGGGCCGTTACGGCGATTTTCGCGCTGCGCGACGAACTTGATGAAGTAGCCGATGGTGATCCTGCCGTCGCCCCGATCAGGCTGGCGTGGTGGCAGACCGAAATGCATGCGATGTTCGCCGACCGGGCTCAACACCCGGTCGGCCGCGTGCTCGCTCCTGCGATCAAGTGTTATCGATTACCGGAAACCGGGTTCGCCGACATGCTGCTGTGCGCCGAATCCGATGTCGCCAAAACGCGGTTTGCCGATTACAGCGCCTTGCGCGATTACTGCAAACTTGCCGGTGGCGCTCCAGCCAGCCTCTCCGCCGCGATATTCGGCTATCGCGATGCATCGACGTTTACTGCCGCTGTGGAGCTCGGCGCATCGTTGCGGTTCGCCGAAATTATCGTCGCAATCGGACACGACACCGGACGTGGCCAGCTTTATTTGCCGACAACCGAGTTGCGCGAATTCGATATTCGCATCGGCGACATTTTTCGCCGCAACAACAGCGATGGCTTCAAACACTTGATGAAATTACAGATAACGCGAGCGCGGGCGTCGCTCAAACAAGCGGTCGCGCAAATTCCGGCCGTCGACCGCAAAGCGCAGCGGCCCAACCTGATTCGCGCCGCATTGGCGACCGCGCTGCTTACCGAAATCGCGGCCGATCCCGGGGCCGTGTTGCGCGAGCGCATCGCCCTGACACCAAT
>JBGTFJ010000216.1:0-2595 GCA_041747355.1 Burkholderiales bacterium | reverse complement strand
TCCTGCATATTTCTCAAATCGCCAATGAACGCGTGAACGCCGTCTCCGATCATTTGAAGGAAGGCCAGGCAGTCAGGGTCAAGGTGCTGGAAGCCGACGACAAGGGACGTTTGCGGCTCAGCATGAAAGCGGCGACTGCGGAGGAAGTGCCGCAGCAATAGCTGTCGCTTCGGAATAGAAAACTTTCAACAAATAAAAAGCTGCTTTGAAGCAGCTTTTTTCTTGCCGATGAATTTATCGGTGGATCGAGGTCGAAATTGACCGAACTACCAAGCGCTACTTGGCCACCTGCTTTTCCCTAAGCTCGTCCAGCGTTTTGCAGTCTATGCATAACGTAGCAGTCGGTCTCGCCTCGAGACGCTTGAGTCCGATCTCGATTCCGCAGCTCTCACAATAGCCGTATTCACCCTGGTCGATCTTGCCCACCGTTTCGTCTATTTTCTTGATCAGCTTGCGTTCACGATCGCGGTTGCGAAGCTCGAGCGCCATATCCGATTCCTGGCTCGCGCGGTCATTCGGATCCGCGAAAACGGTCGCCTCGTCCTGCATGGTATGGACCGTGCGATCTATATCGCGGCTTAGCTCGATCTTGAGCGTTTCGAGGATCTTGCGAAAGTGCGCAAGCTGTTTTGGATTCATGTATTCCTCCCCTTTTTTCGGCGTGTAGGGGCTCGTTTGTTTGCGCGGTTCAGCAGCCATGACTATCTCTGGTTCCGAAGAAAAACAGGTTAAATATCAGGAAACAACCATTATACCGCAAGTTGCCATCCGAGCGGATGACAGCGCGGCTATAAATTGACGGCCAGAAGCCGAAACGGTATATTGCGCGCTTTCCGGGGTGTAGCGTAGCCTGGTAGCGCGCCTGGTTTGGGACCAGGATGTCGGGAGTTCAAATCTCTCCACCCCGACCATCGATTTACCCCGTTTGCCGTCGTCCGGCATTGGTACAATGCGTTCGTTTGATAGGCGTTCCCGCGGGTCGTTCGCTACTGTGCCCGTAGCTCAGCTGGATAGAGCACCAGCCTTCTAAGCTGGGGGTCGCAGGTTCGAGTCCTGCCGGGCACGCTCTTATCGCAGAATATCGCGGAATTGTTCCGACGGTGGCTGTAGCTCAGCTGGTAGAGTCCTGGATTGTGATTCCAGTCGTCGTGGGTTCGAGTCCCATCAGCCACCCCATCGCACGACCAGCTGACCTCCCGAAGTTGTCACTCGTGCGTGCTTACTGAGATCGGCGCAGCGACTCAGGCACGCAGTCAGCGTTTTGCCAATCGCGGTTCAGCGATAACGCCTTCGTTGGCCAGCGCCGGCTCGATTCGCGCAGGCTTCGCCTCCGTACGCGGGGCCCGGCCGCGCAGGGCAAGGCGATAGCGTCGGTCGCTCGCGGCGAGCACGCCGCCGAGAGCCATGATGAAGCATCCACCCCAGATCCAGTCGATAAAAGGCTTGTGGTAAATGCGTACGCTCCAGGCACCATTGCCCACGGGTTCCCCCAGAGAAACATATATATCGCGGAACAAGCCGGTATCGATGGCAGCCTCCGTCATCGTTGATTGCTGTACCGGATAAAAGCGTTTTTCGGGATGCATGACGTTCACGCCGCCACCGTCTTCACTGACTTCAATCGTACCGCGTAGCGCGGAAAAATTCGGCCCGGCAACCTCGGTTGCGCCCATGAAGCGGAAGTTATAGCCGCCGACCATTACAGTATCACCGACTTCCATGCGCACGTCTTTTTCGGTCTCATAACCTTTGACCAGCGTCACGCCGATGATGAAAACGCCGACTCCGAGGTGCGCGACCAGCATACCGAAGTAGCTCAGCGGTTGCCGCGCAAGTTTGTCGATCAGATTTTCGCCCGGCGTCGATTTCAGCCGATGATACAAATTCTCCATCGAAGTTGCGATTGCCCACAGCGCAAGCAATAGGCCGAAGCTTACGATCACACTCCAGCGGCCGAGTACGATCGGCACGGCGATTGCCGCGGCGACGCTGACGAGAAACGCCCAACGCAAGCGAATGGCGAGCTCGGGAAGCTTCGCCTGTTTCCAGCGCGCCACCGGGCCGATACCCATCAGGATTACCGCAGGCGCCATTAACGGCACGAAGATAGCTTCGAAGTACGGCGGCCCGACCGAAATTTTGCCGAGGCCGAGGGCGTCTAGGATCAGCGGGTACAGTGTTCCGAGCAGCACCGAGGCGCAGGCGACAACCAGCAGCAAATTGTTTCCGAGCAACAGCGATTCGCGCGAAACCGGCTCGAACGAGCCGCCAATCACGATCGCAAGAAAGGCGAGAATGAAAATGCCGCGCTTAGGATCGGTCGCGAAAGCGTGTACCGAAGTCAGCACGCCGGAACGAACCAGAAACGTGCCGAGCAGCGACATCGAGAACGCCATGATCGCGAGCAGCACGGTCCAGCTTTTGAACGCGCCGCGCTTCTCGGTGACGGCGAGCGAATGAATCAGCGCCGTGCCGACCAGCCAGGGCATGAAAGACGCGTTCTCGACCGGATCCCAGAACCACCATCCACCCCAGCCCAATTCGTTATAGGCCCACCAGCTGCCCAGCGCGATACCCAGCGTGAGAAACGCCCAG
>JBGTFJ010000215.1:0-4153 GCA_041747355.1 Burkholderiales bacterium | reverse complement strand
TTCCCACCGCTGTACATCAGCGAGGGCCATGCGAGCGACTAATACTGCCCTGCAGCTACAGTCGGGCGGCTCCGATCTTTCGGCGGTTCATATCGACCCCCAATCATCGCTATTATCGCCCATTATGCTTTGGAGTAGTCGCGGCGATCATGGACAACTGCGCCCCGAAGTAGGGAGCATGTCATCGCAATGTAACGGAGACGCCGTAAACTTCGTCGGGTTGATCGGCCTACTCGCGAGGTGAATGTGACGGCTCCGGCAATCCGCCTGGCTCATCTGCGCAAGACTTTTCGCGGACGGCGCGCGCTCGATGACGTAAACCTCAATGTAATGCCCGGTGAAATGGTCGCGTTGATCGGCGCCTCGGGTTCGGGCAAATCCACCTTGCTGCGTCATGTATCGGGTCTCGTCGCCGCCGATCGCGGCGAATCGCGTGTTGAAGTATTCGGCCGCCTCGTGCAAAACCGCGGCGTTATCAGTGCCGATATCCGCAAAGTGCGCGCGGACATCAGCTTTGTGTTTCAGCAATTCAATCTGGTCGACCGCCTGCCGGTTATCACCAATGTCCTGACCGGCATGCTGCATCGGCTGCCGGCTTGGCGCAGCCTGCTGCGCCGGTTCACCCCCGACGATATCGCATGCGGCGTTAAGGCGCTGACCCGCGTCGGCATTGTCGAATGCGCGTGCCAGCGCGCTTCGACGTTGTCTGGGGGGCAGCAGCAGCGTGCAGCAATTTCGCGCGCGCTGGTGCAGCAGGCGCGCATCATTCTCGCCGACGAGCCGATCGCCTCGCTCGATCCGGAATCGTCGCGCCGCATTATGGAGCTGCTTGCGGAAATCAATCGCGAATCAAGCGTGACTGTTGTCGTGTCATTGCATCAGGTCGAATATGCGATGCGCTACTGTGCTCGGACGGTCGCGCTGCGCGCCGGGGTAGTGGTTTACGACGGTCCTTCGTCTCAGCTCAATGCGCAGTTGCTGCGCGAGCTGTATGGCGCGCAAAGCGATGAACTGCTGTCTAGCGACTCCAGGGATACGGGGGCCGCGCCGACTCGTCCTATCGATGTCCAGCCGGCTTATGCAAGCGCGCGCGTTAACGCGTGGGTCGAAGCGCACATTTAACGCTGTTATCCCCACGCTTTTCGGCTGCGCCCTGGGTTCAACGGAGTGACGGTTTCCAGCACGAACCCGGGCGACGCTTGATCTCGAAATGGCACTTTCAGCATCCGTTCACATTTCGCAGTCGACATGCCGTCGGCTTGCCGATTCACGATACTTTCGTCCATACAACGTGACCCAAAGGAGAACTCCATGCTCAGACGCTTTATCGGCGCTTGCGCCGCCGCACTCGCCATCGGCCTTGCCGGCCATGCGGTTGCCGAAGTCCAGAAGGAAATCAATTTCGGCATAATCTCGACCGAATCGACGCAGAATCTGAAAGCATCGTGGCAACCGATGCTCAATGACATGCAGAAACAAACCGGCGTAAAGATCAACGCGTTTTTCGCGCCCGATTATGCCGGCATCATCGAAGCCATGCGTTTCAACAAGGTGCAGGTCGCGTGGTATGGCAACAAGTCAGCGATCGAAGCGGTCGACCGCGCCAACGGCGAAGTATTCGTACAGACCCTGGCCAAGGGCGGCGCGCCCGGTTACTGGTCGCTGCTCGTCGTGCACAAGGACAGCCCGCTGAAATCGATCGAAGACGTGATCAAGCATGCAAAAAACCTGACGCTCGGCAACGGCGATCCGAATTCGACTTCGGTTTCCTTGTTCCCGGCTATTATGCTTTCGCCCAGAATGGTCTCGACCCCAAGACTTCGTTCAAGCTTTCACGCGGCGCCAATCACGAGACTAACCTGCTTGCTGTCGCCAACAAGCAGGTCGATCTCGCCACCAACAATACCGAAAACCTCGAGCGCCTGAAGAAGACCAACCCTCAAAAAGCCGCCGAAGTGCGCGAGATCTGGCGTTCGCCGCTGATTCCGGCCGATCCTTTCGTCTGGCGCAAAGACCTCGATCCAGGGATCAAGAAAAAGGTGCAGGACTTTCTGCTCACCTATGGAGACGATGCGCGGGAAAAAGAGATACTGGCGACGCTCAATCTCGACGGCTTCAAGAAATCGGGCAACGACCAGTTGTTGCCAATACGCCAGCTCGAGCTGTTCAAGGACCGCAAAAAGATCGAGGACGACGCGAATATGGCAGCGGCCGACAAACAGGCGAAGCTCGCTGAAATCGATGGCAAGCTTGCGGAACTGAAGCAGCAGATCGCGACGGCGAAGTGAGCGCGGCGCAAGCGGCGAGCTGAGTCGTGCCTTTCCCCCTTTGAAAAATGGGGGCATAGCGTAGTGCCATTTTCCGCGCAGTTCGACCCGTACAGCCTGCGTTAGATACTCATCGTTTAAGCTGTGTCATCGACCGCCCTCAACGTCAGCGCCGCTTACCCGAAGTCTTCCGGGGCTTCGCTGCTGTTCTGGGGCGTTGCTCTCGCGCTGCTCGCGTGGTCGTGGCAGGGCGCCGATATGCGTCCGCTCGATCTGGTGCGCGATTCGGGCAACATGGCCGAGTATGCGTCGAGCTTTTTCCCGCCCGACTTCCACGATTGGCGGATCTATCTGAGCGAGACGCTGATCACTCTTCACATCGCAATGTGGGGAACGGCGCTTGCCGTAGCGTTCGCCATTCCGTTCGGATTATTGTCGTCAGCTAACATCGTGCCGTGGTGGATTTACCAGCCCGTACGCCGGCTCATGGACGCAACGCGCGCGATCAACGAAATGGTGTTTGCCATGCTGTTTGTCGTCGCCGTCGGACTGGGGCCGTTTGCCGGCGTCCTCGCGCTTTTTGTGCATACGACCGGCATCCTCGCCAAGCTGTTTTCCGAAGCCGTCGAGGCGATCGATCCGCAGCCGGTTGAGGGCATACGCGCGACCGGCGCCAATGCACTTGAAGAAATCGTTTACGGCGTGCTGCCGCAAGTGCTGCCGCTGTGGATCTCGTATTCGCTGTACCGCTTTGAATCGAACGTGCGCGCAGCCGCGGTCGTCGGCATGGTCGGCGCTGGCGGTATCGGTGTCGTGCTGTGGGACATCATCCGCGGCTTTCAATATGCGCAGACGTGCGCAGTCATGCTGATTATCATCGTGACGGTTACGATGATAGATGTTATTTCGGCGCAGATTCGCAAGCGCCTGGTTTAATCCCGGGAGATACCATGAACGGGCCGGGGATAAAACGGATCATCGATTTATTCGAAGAGCGCGGCGCGGCACGCTATGAATCCGGCGCACCGGATAGCGTGTCGCAGCTCGAACACGCGCTGCAATGCGCGGTGCTCGCGGAGGCAGCGGGAGTCGATGCGCATTTGATAACCGCGTCTTTGCTGCACGACCTTGGTCATCTGATGTACGCGGACGCTCATGCATTCGAGGCGCGCAACGACGCGCACGAGCATCGGGCGGTCTCGTTTCTGCGCGATGCGTTCCCGGACAGCGTGCTCGACCCGATCAGGCTGCACGTTGCCGCGAAGCGTTATCTATGCGCGACGGAAAGCGATTATTACGACGGACTTTCGCAGGCATCGAAGCTGAGCCTGGAATTACAAGGCGGCGTCTACACGCCGATACAGGCCGCGAGTTTCATAGCGCAAGCCGGAGCGCGCGACGCTGTTCAGCTTCGGCGTTGGGATGACCAGGCTAAGCGCAAAAACGCAGCGACGCCGCCGCTTGCATATTTTATTGACGGCGTGCGCACCTGTATGCGGCCGGGCAATGCATAAAGCTCGTATACCTGTTTCGTGGAAAGAAAGTCGCCCGCAGCCTGCCTTTCTCTTCTCCTTCGATGATGGTGAAGGAGCCTAGTTGACCCGTTTCCGCCCTGCGCCACACGGCCCTTACCACCGGCTGGCCGTCGATCTCGCGTACCCGAACCAGATCAGCACGTTGGCCAATCGCAATTTCGCCGCGATCGTTTAGACCCACCGCACGCGCGGGATTGCGGCTTACGGTCGCGGTCGCTTTGGGTAACGTATAGCCGGCATCGCGCTGCAAACGAAACGCGGCGAGCAACAGGCTCGACGGAACATAATCGGACGACAGCGTATCGAGCAGCCCCGCAGAGGCAAGCTCGGTAGCGGCGACGTTGCCGGAAT
>JBGTFJ010000214.1:0-2055 GCA_041747355.1 Burkholderiales bacterium | reverse complement strand
GGTGGGCCGTGGCGGTGCACCCACCGGACGCGCGATCGCGGCCCAGCCCGCGGGTTCGGTTCATGGCCGCTTCCGAGTCACTGAGCAAGGCGAAGTCGTCTCGTTCAAATACGCAAACCGTGGTACGGCGGCCTATCAGATCGAGTTGCTGGCGGCGAGCGTCGTCGAACATACGCTGAAATCCGGGCGCGAGCAGGAGCTGGTGCCGACCGCCGAGTTTGACGAAGCGATGGAAGCCCTTTCCGGTACCGCGCAAGCCGCTTACCGCAAGCTCACGCAGCATCCCGATCTCCTCACCTATTTTCAGGCGGCGAGTCCGCTCGAGGAAATCGGCTTGCTCAATATCGGTTCGCGTCCGGCGCGCCGTTTTGGCGCCAAAACTTTGTCCGATTTGCGCGCGATCCCGTGGGTCTTTGCGTGGGCGCAAAATCGTCATCTGATTCCGGGCTGGTATGGCGTCGGCAGCGGCATTCAGGCTTTCCTGGCGGTGCGCGGCGAGCGTGGGCTCGCGCTGTTGCGGCGGATGTTCGAAGCATCGCGCTTGTTCCGCCTGGTTATCGACGAAGTCGAGAAGCAGTTGCTGCAGGTCGATCTCGCGATTGTGCGCGAATATGCAAAGCTGCTTGAAGACACCAGGGTGCGCGACGAGATTCTCGGAATGATCGAGCGCGAGTATGCGTTGACCGCCGAACAGATTTTGCTGCTCAACGGCGCCGCCGAGATCGGCGAGCGCTTCCCGTTATTCAGGCGACGATTGGCGCGCCGCCTGAAGACGATGAATCAGGTCAATTACGAACAGGTCGAATTGCTGCGCCGGTTCCGCGCGGAAACGCACGAGAAAAAGAAGGCCGATTACCAGGCCGCGCTGCTGCTATCGATTAACTGCATTTCAACCGGGGGCGGCGCTACCGGGTAAGCCGGCTAGACGCGTCAGTGCAGCGCCAGTCAGGAGACTGGTGAAAATGGCATAAAAAAGCGGCAAGAAAAAAGACAGTTCTCTGTCATTCCTTGCCGCCGCACTTCGTGCAGCTAATTTCGTGCAGCTACTTACATCAGGTGCTGCGGTTTACCGTTTACCCACGCTTCAACATTGTCAATCAACTGGTCAGCCAGAAACTGCATGGCGCCATCCGATGCCCATGCCACATGCGGCGTGAGGATGAAATTGGGCTGACGCAGGTCAAGCAGCGGATTGCCTTCCTTCGGCGGTTCCTTGGTCAGGACGTCAAAGCCAGCGCCTGCGATCAGGCCTTCTTTCAACGCCTTGACCAGCGCCAGTTCATCGACCAAACCACCGCGCGCCGTGTTGATCAGGACCGCGCTGCGCTTCATTTTGTGGAACTGCGCCTCGCCGATCAGATTTCGCGTCGACGGCAGCAGCGGCATGTGCAGGGAGATTACATCGCTTCGCGCCAGCACTTCATCGAACGGCGTGAACTCGACATCTGGCGCTTTCGGCGGTTCGTGGTCGGCAAACAGCACATTCATCCCGAAACCGCGCGCGATCTTGGCTGTGCCCTGACCGAGTGCGCCTTCACCCATAATGCCGATGGTGCTGCCAAACAGATCGCCGATCGGGTGGGTAAAGAAACAGAACTGGTCGGACTGCTGCCATAAACCTTTCTGTACGTCCTGCTGATACGCGAGCAAACTGCGGCGTAACGCGAGAATCATCGAAAACGCGTGCTCGGGAACGGTATGTACCGCGTAGTTACGAATGTTGGCGACCGCGATGCCGTTCTTTTTGCAGTATGCGAGATCGACGTTGTCGGTCCCGGTTGCCGCGACTGCGATCATCTTGAGCTTGGGCAGCTTGGCCAGCGTATCGCCGCGCATCGGCACTTTATTGACGAGCGCGATAGTCGCATCTCGCAGCTTGGCCGTTACTTCATCGGCAGTGGTTTTTTCGTGCTCTTCCCAGCCATGGCTGAACGCCGGACGACGCACGTTCGCCTTGACTGAAGCGCGATCGAGAAAAACGATGTGATGTTGCGCCATATGCGGCTCAGGTGTTCACGCTGCCGGTGGAATGTGAGGCGTATTCGACTTCCTTGC
>JBGTFJ010000213.1:0-2549 GCA_041747355.1 Burkholderiales bacterium | reverse complement strand
GGGCAAACAGGCGGGCGTGATCGTCTTCCGTGACCACGACACCGTCGGCTGCCAGATCGCGCAGCATGCGTTCGCTTCGTTTGCGCGGGCCGAGCACGCCGATGTAGCGCGCTCTTGATGCGAGCAGCATTTCGAGCAGCGCGCGATCGTGGTCGTAGTTGTGCGTCATCAGCAGAGCCAGCGTTCGGGATGTGATGCGGGTGCGTTCCGCAACCATTCGCGGCTGCGCCAGGGTGACCTTATCCGCCTGCGCAAAGCGCTCATAGCTGGCCGCGCGCATTTGTGGATCGACGACCTCGACCAGGAAGCCGAGGTTCGCCGCGAGTTCGACAACTGGCAACGCATCGATACCCGCGCCGAACACGACGAGCGGGACAGACGGCGCCAGCGCTTCGATAAACACTTTGGCGATACCGGATTCTGTTTCGTACACGTGTTCGCTCGACACGCCTTCCTGCCGCGCCTGATGTGCGTCGCGCTCTATCAAGGCGGTCAGTTCGGCATCATCGATATCGCAGACCGATTCTGCATCTTCATCGACGATGCAGCGCGATCCGATCGCAACCGGCGCCCCTTGCGAAGTGTGCTGAAATACCGTTGCGATAGCCGCGGTCGATCGAATCGTGAGCGAGCGGCGCAGGGCGTCGAGATAAATCGAGGAGGAGGAAGAGGAGACAAGCGGCTCCACCAGCACGCGAATGACACCGTTACAACCGAGCCCCAGGCCCCACGCCATTTCATCGTTCGTCGAGCTCGTGTCGTACTCGACAAGTTTCGCCGTCCCCGTTTCGATGACACGCTGCGCGTGCGCGATGACATCGGCTTCCAGGCATCCTGCGCTGATCGTTCCGACGCTCGTGGCGTTCGCCAGCACCAGCATGCGCGCGCCGGGACGGCGGTAAGCCGAGCCTGCCACGCTGACGACAGTCGCCAGCGCGCAGTTCTGGTCCGGCGCTTCGTCGATTGCGCGGATAATGGCCCGGGTTTCGTTCATGGCGCGACTCCGTTCGACCTGGTTATCTTGGCTCGTTCAGGGCTTTAACGAGACGTTCGCGGCGCGTGCGCACGTTTCTTTTCCGGCTCCACCCAGTAGTAGACCTTGCTACCTTCGACATCCAGGGTCTTGAGCGGCTTCCAGTCGCCCATGTCGAAGCTGTGCGACACGATGCGCGTGCCCGGTTTCAGCTCGCTGAGAAGTTTGGGACGCAGCTTGATATTGAGGCTGGTCAACAAGTAAAGCGTTACCACCGTTGCCTTGCTCAAGTCGACTTCGAACAGATTGCCCTGGATGAATTTGACCTTGTCGGTGACACCGGCGGCTTTCGCGTTCGCTTCCATGATGCGTTGCGGATCGATAGCACGTCGTTCTTGCCGACCTTCGCGACCTTCAGCATCGTCGCAACGACTGCCTCCGGCGTCGGTACGAAATGCACGTCTGGTCTGACTTCTTCGGCGATCGCTGTGGTTGCAAAGCTCAAGGTCGCACAAAGCGCCAGGCAGATATTTTTTTTCAGCATGATGTCTCCGATCGAGGTGGTGACAGGCTTATGGATCGTGGTGAGTTCGTGTATTTATTACAAGAGAAAGTTGCACTGCTCTGGGTACAACCGACGTGTAAAGGGTTATCTACTCAAGAAAGCAAAAACTGGGCATGCGCTTCGGGCCGCGTGAACCGCTATCGGTAGAAATCCGCGACGCCGATCGTCAGCCCCGTGAATACGCCGACGTCGGGTGCTGCGCTACCCGAGCCGCCGCGCACACCGACGTCGACACGCAAGCGCCGATTGATTTTGTATGTGACCGCGCCTAGCGCGTACACGCCGCGCGGTTGTGCATCGTCGACGCTTTGTCCATACAGCTCGGCAACGACGCCGAAGTTTTTTGGCAGCTCGCGCACGGCTGCGAAAACAACTTGCGCGCCGTCGGCGCGTTTGCCGCTATCACCACGCCCGATGTTCAGGTACGAGACGTTGAAGCGGTAGTCGGTCTTGCCGAAGGTGCGATTGACGATGAATTTTGCATTGTGGTCGACGCGGCCCGTGCCCAGCATTTTATCTTCACTCGCCGACGGCAGCTTGATCGAGTAGGCGAACGCCAGGGCGAGACGCTCCTTCGGTTTGTCACGCACGATCGCCTTGAAGCCGAGCGCGGTATCGCCGACGCCGGTCATGCGGCTGCCCTCAGATCGAGCTGCGACACGACTACATCGACATCGAGATCGAGGCGCAACCGCTCGTTGACCGCGAAGCGGAAAGCGATCGGCATGCTTTGCTGCGAGCGATAGTCGGGCGCGCGAAAATCCGATTCGATGCCGGGCTCGATCTGCAGCACGCCGGCGCGCTGCACGGTGGCGTCCTCCGAAACGGTCGGGCGTGACGGATCGATGAAGTCGTCTTCCTGAGCGTACGCGGCTGGCGGCGACAGCAGGATCGCGAAAACCGCGCTTGCCGGAAAACGATCCACGCGCACGTCGGCGACGATCAGGTGGTCCGTCGCAGCCGAACGTTAATCCGGCAGGTCATCGAGCGTACCCGGCTCAGCGATGACGC
>JBGTFJ010000212.1:0-8041 GCA_041747355.1 Burkholderiales bacterium | reverse complement strand
ACATGCGCACCGGATCCGTCGTGCGGCCGAATTCCGAATCGACCGTCGACAAAGCCGCCTCAGCCTCTTCCGCTGCGTCTTCATCAGCCACCGCCGGTGGCGCATCCGACATCAGCAGGGCTTCGGCGTCGGGCGCCACGTCATGGACAGAAATGCCCATGTCATTGATCATGCTGATGATGTTCTCGATCTGCTCGGCATCGAGCATGTCGTCCGGCAGATGGTCGTTGACCTCGGCATAGGTCAGATAACCGCGCTCCTTGCCGAGCACGATCAGATTCTTCAGACGCATACGCCGTTCTTCGGCATCGTTCGCTTGCAGATCGATCTTATCGTTGTCTTTGGCCATGAAACTTCCGCGGAAATTGTTGCGTTGCAATATATTCCATTATAGCTGATTGATCGGCCACCCCGTGGCCTTTACTCCGCCGCAATCCTCGACCGTGCCGGACGCTGCTGCAATTGGCGATAACGCGCCTTGTCTTCGTCGTTCCAGCCCTCGGCGGGCAATTTCGCGTGCAACTGGTTAATGCCGGCCTCGCGCACGCGCTCCAGAAACTGCGCCCATAAGCCGCGGAATTCCGACTCCAGACCCGCTGGACCCAGCTTTTTTTCCTCCCATGCGAACACGGAAGAGCCGAGATCGCCAAGCCACTGACCCGTTTCTTCACCCCGAAAATATTCGGCTACTGCCGCCACGTTGGGCCGCCGCGCTTCACTTTCAAGAAATCCAAGCAAATCGCGCAAGACCAGCAATTCGGTGGAGGCGATATCAGGCAGGCGGAGATCGGCGGCGGAATCGATCTCCTTCGTATCGGCAAAGCGGGCGAGTTCGCCATCGAAAAGCAGGAGTTCGATCAGCTTGCGCACCACGGATGGAGGTTTAGCCGGCGAACGTCTCGGCGCACGAAGCGGAACTGTCGATTTGATCTGATACAAGGCTTCGAGTTCGGCGAGACTGATACCGCCCAGGCCGGCCAGTCGTTTACGCAGCATCAATCCCAGCATCGGCGCAGGAATCAGGCGCACGAGCGGCTTGGCGTCCCGCAACAGCTTTGCCCGACCTTCCTCGCTTTGCAAATTCGCCTCCGAACTGAGGTCACGCACCAGAAACGAGATGAGTGGCATAGCCGACGCAAGCCTGGCCTCGAACTCCGCCGCGCCGTGCCTGCGCACGAAGCTGTCCGGATCCTCACTCTGGGGCAGGAACAAAAAGTCGATTTCCTTGCCATCGACCAGCTGGGAGAGGCAGTTTTGCAACGCGCGCCAGGCGGCGCGTCGGCCGGCCTCATCGCCATCAAAACAAAAAATCACGTTATCCGATTGCTGGAGCAGTTTCTGCACATGCATCGACGTCGTAGCTGTACCGAGCGTCGCGACTGCGTACTCGATACCGTGCTGGGCGAGGGCAACAACGTCCATATAACCTTCGACGACCAGCACGCGACCAGCGGAACGCACCGACCGCCTTGCCTGAAACAGGCCATAGAGTTCACGCCCTTTCTCGAACAGCGGCGTTTCCGGCGAATTCATGTACTTGGGCTGAGAGACGTCGCCCGCCGCCTCTGGCGGATCGCCGGGAGAGCGATCATGAGGAAGAACACGGCCGCCAAAGCCGATAATTGCACCGCGCATGTTCTGGATCGGGAACATGATGCGATCCCGGAAACGATCGTAGCGCCGCCCGCTATCGCTTTCGATGACGAGACCCGTATCGAGCGCGCCGGCGCTGTTGTAGTGCAGCACGCCTGTCAGGTTCTGCCAGCAATCCGGCGCATAACCGAGCCCGTAGCGCGCTGCGATCTCACCCGTCAGTCCGCGTTGCTTCAGGTAGGCGATCGCGGGGGCAGAATGCTTCAGCTGATGGCGGTAATACTGCGCGGCGCCGAGCATGAGTTCGGGGAGTTCCTTGTGCTTGTCCGCGACCCGGTCTTCATCGACGTCTGCGACGTTCGGCACCGTCATGCCGGCGCTGGAGGCAAGCTCTGTGACCGATTCGACAAAACCGAGGCCCGAGTATTCCATGAGCCAGCCGATCGCGCTGCCGTGCGCACCGCAGCCGAAGCAGTAATAAAACTGCTTGGTTTGGCTAACGCTGAAGGAAGGGGTCTTCTCGTTATGGAACGGACAACACGCCTGGTGATTCGCGCCCGCCCTCTTCAGAGGTAGATCCCGTTCGATGACATCGACGATATCCACGCGGCTCAACAGATCTTGGATGAAGCTTTGGGGAATCATTTAGGGCACCGCAAAGGAAGATGGCGGCGTTTGCGACCGACCAAATTTGATTATAGGATATTTTTCACCGGGAACCGGCAAAAAAGCGGTGCGCGTGAGGAGCGTGCGTCGCTACTGATCGATGCGAGCTATCAAGCCGAGAGACGGGCCTTTACCATTGCCGAAACGCGACCCAAATCCGCGCGGCCCGCGAGTTTTGGCTTCAATATCGCCATCACCTTACCCATATCCTGAATGGTTTTGGCCTGAGCTGCCGCGAGAGCGCCCGATACTTCGGCCGCGATCTCGTCGTCGGCTAGCGGTTCCGGCATATACGACCGCAGTATTCCAATCTCGACCTTCTCGGCGTCGGCCAGATCCTGCCGTCCGCCAGCTTCGAACTGGGCGATCGAATCGCGGCGCTGTTTCAGCATCTTGTCGAGAACCGCAACGATATCCGCGTCGGAGAGTTCGATGCGTTCGTCGACTTCGCGCTGCTTGATGGCGGCAAGCAGCAGGCGGATGGCCGAAAGGCGCGGCGCATCCTTGGCTCGCATCGCAGCTTTCATCTCTTCCGTAACGCGATATTTTATCGACATGACTGAGCGATTGACTGAGCGGCATGACCGGGCGTGCCGCGAGCGCGGCTAACAGAATTCCGGGCCTAACAGAATTCCGGGCTGTTGCTAGTACAGTTTGGGTGGCAACAACTGGCTGCGTAAGCGCTTGTAGTGCCGCTTGACCGCGGCGGCGAGCTTGCGCTTACGCTCGGTCGTGGGTTTCTCGTAGAATTCGCGAGCGCGCAATTCGGTCAGAAGACCGGTTTTCTCGATCGACCGCTTGAAGCGGCGCATGGCAACTTCGAAAGGTTCGTTTTCCTTGACTCTCACACTCGGCATGCGGGGTTTCCTAGATAAAACCCGGCATTATAACAAAACTCCCCCGCAACTCCAAGGCAAACGGGCTTCCAACCAGGCCCCGCCGACACGTTAGCCGCAGGCCCGCTTGCCCAAGACATGCTCCCGCGACGCCCGGCTCCGCCGGTGCCACCGACACGGCATTCGCGTAGCGATCCGGGGGCGGGAGACGTGACCGGGCGTGCTCCCCGCGAACGGGTGCCTTCGGCACTAACGTGTCTGCACGCCCTGGCCCGCGCGCCGCTTTTCACCAGCCGTACGTCGGCTGTCTATTGTACGCACCGCTTTCTTTGCTCAAGATAACGCCGGTCAACGCGTCGGGATCCGCGAAAAAGCCTTTGGAAACCTCTTTATATCAAACGCTCGGTATCAGGGAAACCGCCTCGCCGGCGGAGATAAAGGCAGCGTTACGCGCGCTCGTCAGAGATTACCACCGCGGCAATTTGCAAGGCGATGCCGAAGAGACGCTGCGCTTTATCAATCACGCCTGCAGCATCCTGACCAGCGGGGACAAACGCGCCGAATACGATTCGCGCCTCGCCGAAATCAGTCTGCTCATACATGCGACGGCTGACGCTACCGGTCCGGTGACCGAGACACTTTCACCGGTAGCACCGCCAGCGGTCGTCGTGCCGCCCACAGCCCCTTGTAGGCCGCCAGAGCGTCAGAGTTCCCTGGCCGAGGAGCCGGGACTCCTCGTTCAGCACGACTCCGCGAAATCGAAATCGGCATCCAAACTGCGTTCCGGCAAGGGCGCCGAGCCGGGTTCTGACAGGCCGCTGACCTTGCGCCCAGCTAGGAAGGCCCCGAGAACGGATGTCTCCATAGGGGGGATTCCGTTGGCGGCGAGAATCAAACGCGCCCCCAACCCAGTCAACGGCGAAAATCCATGGCGGAGGCTTGCCGCACGCCTTATCGATTACGGCCTTTGGGGTCTCGCGGCCGAAGCTTTATTGCGCGTCGCGGCAGACCGGCAATTCATTGCACCCGATCTGTACTTTTTCCTGGCCGCACCTTTGATCGCGACGATGGCGATCCCGGCGTCGTGGATGTTGATCGAGATCCTGCTTTTGAATGCTTTTCGCACCACGCCCGGTAAATGGCTGACCAATGTTCAACTGCGCTTCAGCGCGAGCGATCCGTCGTTGCGTGAAGGCGCGGGCGCACGGCCCTGGGAAGTCGTCAAACGCTGTTTTCGCGTATGGGTGCGCGGCACGGCTTGCGGCATGCCGATATTGAATTTGCTGGCTATGGACAAGGCGCGCCGGCACTTGCTCAGAATGAAAGAAACGTCATGGGATTTCGACGGTGACTGCCTGGTCACGCACGGCGAACTTGGCTTAACTTACGGCCCGGCGACGGCCACGGTCGTGCTATTACTGCTATGGTTGTACGGAATGGCCTGGATAAATCCATTGGTGGACACGACGCAGGATTGGCAGCGCACGGCTCAAGAGGTGGGCAGCGTCGCAACCGCCAGTATTGTCGAACCGCTAATCAAAAATTTTCCCGGCCAGGCTGCACCTCGCCCGGCGCCGAATTTCATCGTGGCAACGCCGCGAATCGATACGGCGGCCGCCCCGGTGCAGACCGATAAATTCGTTCACGAAACGCAGCGTCTAAGTGCCAGGCGCGACTGGAAAGGGCTCGTCAAGCGCTGCCGCGAGTGGAGCCTAGCCGAGCCGAAACATCCGCAGGGCTGGCATTGTCTGGGCGTCGGTTACGACCATCTCGCAGACTATCCGCGCGCGGTCGATGCGCTCAAGCAGGCGGCGAAACTTGCGCCCGGCGATCTGGTCATCAAGAATAATCTTATGAGCAGCTTTCGCGCCCAGTATCAGCGGCCCACAGAAGAATCGCCAGCGGCGAAAAGTACAGGGCAGGGATCTGAATAAGTCCATTGCTGAAGATCCTTGCGCATGGCATCCGTTAACGAACCTGGCAACTCCTCCACGTCCAGCGCGCCGGACCCGCGAGACGAGCGAGCGCTCGACGAATTTTGCGATGGCCTGTGGATGGAATACGGCTTGTCGCGCAATACCCTGCAAAGCTATCGTCGCGACCTCAGGCAGCTCGCCGCATGGTTGAATGCGCGCGACAAACCATTGATCGACGCCGAGCACAGCGATCTGCTCGCTTATATTGCTTCCCGCTTCGACCGGCGCGCCAAACCGAGCAGTACCCGGCGCCTGCTATCCAGTCTGAAACGTTTTTTTCAGTTTTCACTGCGCGCCGGCAAAATCACTATCGATCCGAGTTTGCGCATCGTAGCCCCCAGATTGCCGCGCTCGCTGCCGAAAAGCCTGACCGAAACGGATGTCGAACAGCTGCTGGCCGCCCCTGCATGCGACCTCGCGCTGGGCCTGCGCGACAAAGCCATGCTCGAAACCCTGTACGCGACCGGTTTGCGCGTGTCCGAGTTGATCGGATTGACGCATAGCGAAGTATCGCTCGACATGGGCGTTGTTCGCGTGACAGGGAAAGGCGGCAAGGAGCGCCTCGTGCCACTCGGCGAGGAGGCGGATTGGTGGATTCGGCGCTACCTGGCCGACGCGCGCCCGGGTTTAGCTCACGGCAGGTTGAGTAACGCCTTGTTCCTGACCAACCAGGGCAGGCCGATGACGCGACAGGCTTTCTGGTACCTGGTCAAACGTTACGCCCTGCATTCGGGTCTGCGTTCGGTTTCGCCGCATACCCTGCGCCACGCATTTGCGACGCATCTGATCAATCACGGCGCTGATCTGCGCGTTGTGCAATTGCTGCTCGGGCACGCGGATATTTCGACGACGCAAATCTACACGCACGTCGCTCGGGAGCGCCTGAAGCAACTGCACGCCCTACACCATCCGCGCGGCTGATCACAGACCTTGAGGGCAATCGCGACACGAGTCCCGGGTAACTGCGTCAGCTATATTTTCTGGCCGCGCTCGAGCCTTATGCCGACTTTTTTGACGCCGCGTATAATGCCCAGTTTCGCGATCGTCACGCGCACCCACGGCGCCTTGAATTCGTCGATGACGAGACTCGCGACGTGTTCCGCCATCCTTTCCAGCAACGGAAAATGCCGCTGCCCAAGAGATTCTTCGATCCGACGCGTGACGGCGCCATAATCGATGGTGTCGCCGATTTCATCGCTCGCTGCGACCCGGCCGCCGGGAACACCGATTTCGAGATCGAGCTGAATGGTCTGCGGGACCTTGCGCTCCCATTCGTAGATGCCGATCAGGGTCTGGAATTTGTGTTCGCTGATGAAGATGATATCCACGGTCAACCTCGTTACTTGAATGATCCGGACTGGATCGTATGTTAATTGACGCCGTCATCGTGCGGCTTGGCCGCGTCGTTTCCGGTTGGCGCGCGACTGCGGGCGGCAGATCGGACGGCTCGGTTAGATGATCGCCGCGCTAATCGTACTGCTCGCCTACCTGCTCGGTTCGATCCCGTTTGCCGTCCTGGTCAGCCGCGCGTTCCGCCTGCCTGATCCGCGTACCTACGGTTCGCACAATCCAGGCGCGACAAACGTATTGCGCAGCGGAAAAAAAACGGCGGCGGTCCTGACCCTTTTGGGCGATGCGGCGAAAGGATGGATTGCCGTCATAATGGCTCAATACTACGCGCCGCCGGTTCATGCGAGCTGGACCATCGCAGGCACTGCCCTTGCTGTATTTCTGGGTCATTTGTACCCGCTATTCCTGCGCTTCAAAGGCGGCAAAGGTGTCGCGACGATGGGCGGCGTTCTGTTCGCGCTATCCGTCTGGCTGGGCCTTGCCGCGATGTTTGCCTGGCTGACCGCCATGTCGCTGTTTCGCATTTCCGCATTGGCCGCCCTTGCTGCGGCAACCATCGCGCCGATTTTCGCGTTCGGTCTTTTCGGATTTCACGCGTGCAGCATCGGCGTGTTGCTTATGTCGGCTTTGCTGGTTTGGCGTCACAAGGCAAACATCGAACAACTCAGGACGCAATTGACTCGAGGCGTTTCCAAAGGATAGCTGACCCGGAGCAGCGTACTGTTAACCGCGGGCGTACCAAAAATCTCCGCCGGCTTACTGCAAATCCCAGCGCGGCTTGACGGTAAATGGCAGATTTCCCGCCCCGCTTTCGCCCGAGTGATCGCTAGCCTCCGCGCGCAAAGCGCCGGCCAGCGCAATCATGGCGCCGTTATCGGTACAGAATTCAAGCGGTGGATAATAGATTTCGCCGCCTTGACGCTTGACTGCCACGGACAGGCTCGCGCGCAAACGCTGGTTTGCGCCTACCCCACCCGCGACGACCAGCCGCTCGAGGCCGGTCTGTTCGAGCGCGGCGACCGATTTTGCGACCAGCACCTCCGCGATCGCCGCTTCAAACGAGGCGGCGATATCGGCCAGCGAGCTTGCGTCACCGCGCTTCTCGCCGTCTTCGCTCGCCCGGCTCGTTGCGCTATCGCGTTCTTTGCGGATCAGCGTTGCTACAGCGGTTTTTAGCCCGCTGAAGCTGAAATTCAGATCATCGCTGTTCAGCATCGGTCGCGGCAGCCTGAAACGTTTCGCATCGCCGGTTTCGGCCAATCTGGCGAGCGCCGGGCCACCCGGATAGCCAAGACCCAGTAATTGCGCGGTTTTGTCGAACGCTTCTCCGGCCGCATCATCGACAGTGTCGCCCAACAGCGTGTAGTCGCCGATAGCTGCGACTTTCATCAACTGGCTATGGCCGCCCGAAACCAGCAGCGCGACGAATGGAAAGTCTGGCGCGGGCGACGACAGCAACGCCGACAGCAGATGGCCTTCCAGATGATGGATGCCGATCGCCTCTAGGCCAAGTGCATAGGCGAGACCATGTGCTACGCTCGCGCCGACCAGCAGCGCGCCGGCCAGACCCGGGCCTTCGGTGTAGGCGATCAAACCGATGTCATCCAAGGCGCGCGATGC
>JBGTFJ010000211.1:0-2350 GCA_041747355.1 Burkholderiales bacterium | reverse complement strand
CGGGCTCTGTGCAGTAGCCGATATCAACTCTGCCGGCCGCATCTTATCCGACACCGCTTATCGCGCTCTGCTGCAGCAGGCGCAGCATGGCGGCGCCCTTGTCGAGCGTCTCCTGATATTCGTCGTTGACGCGCGAATCGGCGACGATGCCGCCGCCCGCCCAGAAGCGAACGGTGCCGCCGTTAGCCGCCGAATACACCAGAGTGCGTATCGCGATATTGGTGTCCATCCTGCCATCGAAGCCGAGGTAGCCGATCGCGCCGCAATAGACGCCGCGCCGATGCGGCTCAAGCTGTTCGATGATTTCCATGGCGCGCAGCTTCGGCGCGCCCGTGATCGAGCCGCCCGGGAAACAACCGCGCAGAAGGGCGATCGCGTCCTTGCCCGGACGAAGTTCGCCGACGACGGTACTGACCAGATGATGCACGGTCGGAAAACTTTCGATGGCGAACAGCTTCGGCACGCGAACCGAACCCGGCGCGCAGTTTTTCGACAAATCGTTGCGCAGCAAGTCGACGATCATGACGTTTTCAGCGCGGTCCTTTTCGCTTTCCTGCAGCGCTTCGCCGAGCGCCGCATCGAGACGCGGATGACCGGCGCGCGGACGCGTGCCTTTGATCGGCTTGGTCTCGACGCGGCCGGCAGTGTCGACTTGCAGAAAACGCTCGGGCGAGGCGCACAGAATCTGCGCGCCCGGCGTATTCAGATAAGCCGCAAACGGCGCCGGATTGATGATGCGTAGCGCCTGATAGGCGAGCCACGGGTCTCCGGTTGCGGGCGCGGCAAAGCGCTGGGCGAGATTGACCTGATAACAATCGCCGGCGTGAATGTAATCCTGGATGCGATGAAATGCGCGATCGTAGGCTTCGCGCGTCATGTTCGACCCCAGCGCAGCCTTGATCCGGAACGGTGCTCGGAAACGTTCGGCAACCGGCGTTTCGAAGCGCGCAAGCAGATCCGGCCAGCGTTGCGCTGTCGCAGGATCACGCCCGCTTGCCGCAAGCCAGGTGCGCCGCTCGATATGATCGACGACGAGCGCCCAGTCGTAAAAGCCGAGGGCCATTTCGGGAAGCTTTTCGGCGTCCTCGGCAATCGCCGGCAAGCGTTCGAGCCGCCGGCCCAGGTCGTAACCGAAATAACCGATAGCGCCACCCGTGAACGGCAGTCCGGCGCGTTTTGCAGCGTGATGCTCGCCGGCCATGAACTCGGCGACCACCTCCCCGCCCTGCCTCGCCGTCGGTCGCAAATACGCGCGCAGCAAATCGAACGGATCATCGGGCGACAAACGGTTTTCGCCGGCGCCGCGAATCTCGGTCAGCTTGCCGCGCGTCGTCAGCGTCAGGTACGGCTCGGCGGCGAGAATATCGTAGCGCGATTGGCCGAGATGGTGCGCGCCGCTGTCCAGAAAAACCGCCCACGGCAAGTCGGCGATCGCCTCGAACAAGGCGGCACTATCCTCGCGATACGGCAGTTCGGCAAGCTGGGCGGGCATGGCGTGTTGGACATCGGCGATGCGGGTTGATGCAGAGCCCGATTTTATCGGAAACCCGGGCGACACGGCGGAGGGAACTACTGCCGGCGATGCAAATTTTATGAGAATTCGAGCGGCCAGAGCCGCGACTCATGGAATCACGGCAAGGATCTCGACAGCCCTGGCTTTGACCAAGTAAGGGACGACTTAGGGATAGCGCGGGATGACGAGCTCGCGGGTGCCTTCCAATCGGACCGGCCGCCCGATCAGGGGTTGTTTGGCCAGGGTTGCGGTGTGCTCGCGGATCGCCTTGGCAAGGCGTCGCGCCGCCGCCGGATTGTCCTGCGCGATGTGCTCAGCGATTTCGAACAGATCGAATTTTGCGTTTTCCCGCCAGCGGACTAGCAATGCTTTCGAGCTCTTTGAACATCTGGTTTACCTCGACTGTGCTCAACAGTCGCGATTGGCGAGCGGCCGCTATCTTTGCCTCGTACCTGGCCTGATCCTGAACGAAGCTCGTCAGAAGCTCGGCGGCGATGAACGATTTCGAACGACGGGCGCCCCGCGCGATGTTGTCGAGCTGATCGCGGGTTTCGCGCTGAATCCGGATAGTGATGGTGGTAGTCTCGCTCATGCTGTGCTCGCTTGTGTACAAGGCAAGGCCAGACTCTACTCGAAATCCACTCCCAGTTTCCCGCGCGAAAAGCGTTCTTTCCACGCCAGCCAGGCCACGCTGTAGGCGGGCGCGCAGGCGTTGATCCAGTCGCCGGCACCCGCTGGCAAACCGGGCTCCGTTATCAGGCTGGCGAAATCGATATAGCGTCGGGCCATCCGCGCCGCGAGCTTGCGGGCGACAAAGGTGCCGGTCCCAGCGCCGAT
>JBGTFJ010000210.1:0-2971 GCA_041747355.1 Burkholderiales bacterium | reverse complement strand
GAGTTGCATACCCGGGCATTGCGGAAGACTTTGCAACGCGGCGACGACGCGCGCGACCTGGGCGTCGGGGTTTTCCTGCGCAGGATTCTGATCGCAATCCTGATTTGAGACTGGTGTGATTTTTACGCGGCGCGGATCGACACGGTAGATGTGCGGCGTCCCGTACGCCGTCACCAGCGGATCGTTGCCCAGCGGTCCCAATTTCACTTTCTTGAGATCGTTTCTGTATATCGGCTCTATGCCATCTTTCGTTTCGATCATGATGCTGTTCGAATCGGCCCTTTTGACGATCGCAACATGTCCCGCCTCTCCCCAGACCACGATGTCGTTAGGCTGGACGTCGCCCCAGCCGAACGTCCCGCTTATCTTTTGTCCGTGCTTTACGATGACTTCGTCATAAAGGTACCTTGCCGTGACAAAAGTTTGCCCCGTCCGCCACAGCTGATCCATCACGTATCCTGCACAGTCCTGTTTCTTGGTATAGGTGCCTGGCACCTCCTCGTATCCGCCTCTTTCGTACTTTCTCATCCACTGCTCTTTCCAGCCTTTGGTGTAACGGCCGCCGCTGGCGAAACCGTCTAACTCGTCGCTGGTGAACTCATGAAAATGCTTGGCCACCGCAAGTACCTGATCGGTGCCATCGATTCTGAAATGCTTTCTACAGCTTGGTCTGAGTGTATTCTGAGCGGCCGGGGTGGGCGACGAGGTTGGACCGCCTGAAGGCCCATCAGCACTCGAGGTTGGTGGAGTGGCCGGCCTGCCTGTAGCCCGACTGTAGGCCGCATCGGCCTGGTGGTATCTGGTGTTCGCCGCTTGTTCCTCCGGAGTGCGCGCGTAGGCGGTGGCTAACATCCCGGCGTTTGCAAAGAAAAATGCGCAGAGCATCATCGATGTGAGTGCCGCCGCGGTTGCCCTGCTAAATCCTGCCCGAGTGCAGCCTGATCGATCTTTCAGCACGACGATTCCATCGGCCGACTATCCACACGCCCCACTCCCCCGCACCGCACTGCCGATCTGCCCCAACAAGCCTTTCATCTGCGTCCTCGTTGCGTCGACCAGCGCCTGGCCCGTTGCGCCTTTGTAGCCGGCGGCGATAAACATCTTCAATTGGCCGACAACCCTGCCGCAGATGAAGACGCCGAACGCCCGCCCCGCTTCCCGCGACTCGCCGCCGAAATTGGAATCGAGCCAGACTTCCAACGCGCCCGCATCCGGTTGACCAGCGATTGCGAACGATTCGAACGCCGATTGCGGGCTCATCTTCTTGCCGCGACGGGCATCGTAGTTGGATTTGAAATCGCGGGTTGCGGTCGCCGGATCGAGCCAGTCGGTGACGCTGACATCGGTTCGTTCCGAACCGGCGGCAGGTTCCCGCGCGAGAGACGTGCTCGCCACAAGCCCGCTCTTGCTGACGCTAAACTTCTGAAAGCATGCAGGGCCGAGCTGCATGCCTGGACATTGCGGAAGCGCCTGCAGCGCGGCGACCAACTGGTCGGTGCGGGGGTCGGACGGTTTCGCTGCGACCGGCTTGGGTTTCTCGCGCACCAGTTTGACGAAGGCATCGCAAATCCACTGGCTCAACAGCGGGTAGTTGCCGAGCGCCGGAAGCGCTGCTTTCAGCGCCTGGAAGTCACCACGGTTCACATACGATTCGGCCTTTTTCTTTTCCTCGTCCGCCTTGCGTCGGGCGCCGAAGTCCTTGAGCATGACATGGATTGCCCTGCGCAGTCCGGGTGTTGGAACCGCAGTATCCATCGCCTCGGCGAGCGGACCGAGAGGTCCGATTTGTGCGACGTCCACCCGCTGGTCGGCAGGCAACTCTTCGTCGATGAAACACTGCAGATATCCGCGATTGGTTCCTATCGGTTTCCCCTGCGGGTCGAGACTGTTGCGATCACCGGGACCCCTGATGTAATTTTTGAGGTAGTACGCGACCGGGTCGCCGGTTCCGGCCTTCAGCTTGGGATCATCGAGAAACCGGTAATAGGCGATATCGATGCCGAGCAGACAGTTCTGGTGCTTCAACTCATCCATCGAAAAGCTTGACGATTTGCGCGGTCGCGACGATCGGCCCGGCGAATGGCACGCCGACCTCGGTCATAAGCTGCTCGGCGCCGACCTCGAGGCCCAAGCCTTTGAGCTTGTTGTAATCGCCATTCGCCGCCGCCTCCGCCGCCTCGATACCTTTCGCGATCTTGGGCAGATTGTCGAGAAACTTCATGAATGTCGGCATGCGCGAAAACATGCCGGAAAACGATGCGGCGTTGTCCTTGGCCACCCGTTTGATGTTCTCGATCGCCGCCTTGCCGGCCGCGTCGAGCGAGTCCTCGACGACCTTGTCGAACGCTTTCTGCAGGAGATCGGGATGCACCGAGTAGTACTGATCGTTGCATTCGGCCGGCGCAACAGGAGCGGCCGGGGCAGGCGCGGCCCCGGCGACCTGAGCCGGCGGATTCGCGTTCCGGTAATCAGCGTCCATCTGCTGATAGCGCCGGTTCGCCGCGTCTTCTTCGGGCGTGCGCGCGTGCGCAGCGGCGATGAGACCGTCGTCTGCGAAAAATGCAAACAGCATCGATACCATCAACGCCGCGGGTATCGAAAGAGCGCGCGAGTTTAAGATCTTTTTCATGCTGGCTCCTCGGCAGTTACCCGGCGACCTGAGCGAGCGGCTTGCCACATTCGCTGCAGAACCGCGAATCGGCTTCATTCGCGCTGCCGCAGTTGCTGCAAAAAGGTCCTCGTTTCTGTGCAGGTGCGTACGCGGGCGGCGCGGGTGCGTTTTGACGCTTGCGTCTTCGCAACAGAAAAAACAGCAGCAGAAGTAGCAGGATCAGCACGCCCAAACCGATGAGAGCCCAGAGCCACCATCCCGGCAGACCGCCCTTGACGGTCAACTTGCCCGCTTCGGTTTTAACCAGCACCGTCTGGCGCGAAACGCCTTCCCAGGCTTCGCCTTTTTCTATTCCGAGCG
>JBGTFJ010000209.1:0-3051 GCA_041747355.1 Burkholderiales bacterium | reverse complement strand
CCGCGCGCAACACGGCGCGAATGGCGGTTTTGTCGATCGCGGCGACTCGTTCAAGGCCAGCGCAGAATGCGCCGCGGAAACCCAGATAATCGGGAGCCAGCGGCAACAGGGACGGGATGTCGGCAAGCCGCAGTTTCCCCGCCAGGCCGGTAAACAGCCCGTGCGACCGAGCCCTGCCGACAAATTCGGCGATGGCCGGCGCACTCAAATGACCGCGCAAACCGCCGCTGGATTTGTCAGCGGTGTCGAGCATGACACCGGCAAAGCCGTTGGCTGCGGCGTATTCGATCAGGCTCCAGTCGAGTTCGCGGTCGGCGAACAACACGGCGACGAGTTGCCTGTCCCGCGCCAAAGATCGCAGCGCATCCAGACAACTGCGTGCATCGCCATTATCGAACATGCCGATCTTGATGAAATCGACGCCGGTCGCGGCTGTGCGCTCGACCGCTGCGCGAATCGGCGCGGCCTGCATCGGCAAATCCCCAATCGTCGCGCTGACCGTGCGGCGCCCGCCGATCATGTTGACGATAGCGGCGATGTCAGAAACCGGGAGTGCACCGAGGGCGCCCGCAGCGGGGTTTTTCAGGTCGATGATATCGACGCCCGCGGCAAGCGCCGTTTGCGCCTCGGCCATCGACAGGACGCTGGCCAGTACCCTGACGCGTTCACTGGTTGGGGCCAACGCTTTCATGTTCTTCTCCGGTATCGGGATGCTGGCGGTGGGCATGCAGTTTCTCCATTAGCCAGCCCCACGCTTCGCGTTCTGCATCACCCGCGGTTTTATCCACGGAGACGCGCAGATAATTGATTTCAGACTCGATTTTCTCCGGCGGCAGCATCTTCAAACGGCTGATTAGAATGGCCGCTTCGATAACCGCCGCTTGCGCGCGATTGAAGCCCTGGAACGGCGCGTGGGTGACGTGATGCACGGCGCGGCAGATGAGGCGCGGGCGCAATTCGTCGGCTTCGATCGATTCGAGGCTGACTTCGATATGCGCCAGGGCGCCGGCAAGCCGGACGCCGGTAATCCGCTCGGCAGCTTGCGTCGGCCATTCGTGGCGGCCGGTCAGGCAGCCGGCGAATATGCGTACGTCATCGGTGCAGTTGATGACCGCGGATTTGCCGGCTTCGACATTAGTCAGTGTTGTCGACGGGCGAAACGGCGCGATGATGTAAAGCTTGCCGCGGCGATGGACACCGATCGGCGCGATATGCGGTTTGCCGCCAGCGCCGACGGTAGTGACGATGGTTTCGAAGATCATGCCTGGTAACAGCGGCGAGCGAACCGTCGTGGGGAAGGGCAATTTTAACCACGCTTCGCCGCGACGCATAGCGTTTAGGCACAATCGCAGGCCGACGCCACGGAAGAACACGCAGAAAGGAGTGCGCAGCAGGGAAAACCGGAAAAGGAGAAGCGAGCGAAGGGTAAGGCTGGGCTATCCCAATAGCCTGAGGTATGCCAACATCCGTGGACACATTTTAGTGGGGCCCGCAAAGAACGGGCCCCGCCGTAACGATTAACGCTGATTATTCTTTTTCAAATCATTCTTGGCGTCGCCATACCCGGCCTGGGCTTTACCAGCGGCCTGGTCGACAAGACCTTTGGTTTGGGTTTTCTTGTCGCCGGTCGCCTTGCCAAAGCCTTCCTTGGCTTTTCCCGCCACATCTTTCGCCCGTCCTTTGATCTGGTCCTTGTTCACTGAGGTCTCCTTGGATGGCTGCGTGGAGAATTCTCCACGCCGATTGGATTGATTTCAACGATGCAAGTTCGACTTTTTGCACGACGAGCGCCTAGCGCGCCTGTTTACACTCATTCCATGCGCGCATTTCCGGGGGATAACCGAGGGCAGCGGAGAGACGGGCGCATGGAATGAGTGTGAACAGGCCCTAGTCATGCGCACCCTGTTTATTGCCATCGCCATGATCTCCGGCGCTTACGTCGCGCTGGTGCTGCTGCTTTACTGGTTTCAGGCGCGGCTCGTGTATTACCCGCAAATCGGCCGCGATATCGTGGCGACGCCGGCATCGATCGGTTTGCCGTACGAGGAGATCGTGATCCCGGCCGCTGACGGCAAGTTCCTGCACGCCTGGTATATCCCGGCCGACGATGCGCGCGGCGTCATACTGTTCGCGCACGGCAATGCCGGCAATATCTCGCATCGGCTGGACGCGTTCCAAATTTTCCACGAGGCCGGTCTTGACACGTTGATCTTCGATTACCGCGGCTATGGCAAGAGCCCGGGCCAGCCCTCGGAACAAAACACTTATGAAGATGCGCAGGCTGCGTGGGACTACCTGACTGGGGCGCGCGGCGTCGCTCCCGGGCGCGTCCTCATCGTCGGAGAATCGCTCGGCGGCGCGATCGCGGCCTGGCTCGCGGCACGGGTCGAGGCGGGTGCGCTGGTATTGACATGCACTTTCACGTCGATGCCTGAACTGGCCGGCAGCCTTTATCCGGTATTCCCGTCGAAGCTGCTGTCGCGCTTCCGCTACGACACCGAGGGAAGCCTCGCGTCGGTGCACGCCCCGGTGCTGGTCGCCCATGCGCCGGGCGATCGTATCGTACCGTTCGCGCATGGCAGACAACTGTTCGACGCGGCGCGTCCGCCGAAACAGTTTCTCGAATTGACTGGCACCCACGGTGACGCTTTTCACCTGAACCGTGAACGCTGGGTGCGAACGCTGCGCCAATTTCTCGATCAATACGTCAAATCAGGCGCCCTTGCCAGTCCTCCGCAGGCGCCATTCCAAATCAACCGTACGCGATGAAATACAAGGATTACTACGAAGTGATGGGGGTGGCGCGCGACGCCAGCCAGGACGACATCAAAAAGGCGTACCGCAAGCTCGCGCGCAAATACCATCCCGACGTCTCCAAGGAAGCCGGCAGTGAGGAAAAATTCAAGGAGGTCGGCGAGGCTTATGAGGTGCTGAAAGATACGGAAAAGCGCGCGGCTTACGATCGGCTCGGCAGGCACCGCGCCGGCCAGGACTTCACGCCACCGCCGGATTGGGAGCGCCAATACGCGCAGCAGGGCATGGCCGACGACC
>JBGTFJ010000208.1:0-6219 GCA_041747355.1 Burkholderiales bacterium | reverse complement strand
CGCGACTCTGACCTATGAGCACCACAAGGATTATTTCGGCCTTTTCGGTCTGACCAATAACGCCTTGCAAAATCCTTCGGCGACCAATCAAGGGTCGAACGACCGCGGGTATAAGGCAGGCGTCGGCTATACCTTTTTCGGTACGACGACCCTCAACGTGATTGCTGAACGGCTCGAATATAAGGTGGGGCAAACCGCAGCGGGCGCAGTGACCGAATACAATCGGGACGCTCTATACGCTTCGTTGCTGCACAAAATCGGACCGGGAACGATACGCGTATCCTGGGGTAAAGGCTTCGGCGGAGATTGTAAGGCGAACGGCACCGCGTGCAGCACCGCCGGACTTGCCGGGCAGGCTGCTGCCGCAGGCTACAGCCATAGCTTCTCCAAGCGGACCGATGTTTACTTGTTGTATACCTATATCGATAACGAGAGGCTCGCACAATATAATTTCGGCATTAATGCGTTGTCTGGCGCGGGCGTCGGTTCCGACCCGAGCGGTCTTGCGCTCGGCATTAGACACGCATTCTAGCCAAGGTTAACTGCTACAGGTTAGATCAACCAGCAACGGGCACCTTCGGGTGCCCGTTTTTTATTGCGCGCGTGCGATAATCCCGCTATGCAGATCAATGATTTACCGGTGTCGGAACACATCGGCGAAAGCCCGGCAACGCGTGGTTTGATCGCGCTTGCAGATCGCTGTGTTCAGTGCGGACTCTGCCTGCCGCATTGCCCGACCTATGTTAAGACCCTGTCCGAAGCCGACTCTCCGCGCGGGCGTATTGCCCTGATCAGGGCTGTTGCCGAGGGCCGCCTGGCAACTAACCAGCGATACGATGAGCACATCGATCTCTGTCTGAGTTGCGGCGCATGCGAAGCGGCTTGTCCGAATCAGGTTTCATTTGGAGCGCTGTTAGACGAGGCGCGCGCGCAGAAAGAAAGTCTGGTGCGGCGCACGTTGCCGCAACGCCTGCTTCGAAAATGGGCCTTCAGCCTCTTGTCGCATCCGAATTGGGTAAGGCGCTCTGTCAGTGTACTTCGTGTGTACCAGCTTAGCGGCCTTCAGCGGCTGGTGAGACGCTCGGGGCTGTTATGCAAACTGGGAGTCGATCAACTCGATTCGCAATTGCCGCGCCTCCCGAAACCCGTAATATGGCACGAGCATTATCCGGCTGTCGGGACGCAACGCGGAGATGTGGGATTATTTCTGGGATGTGTCGCGCGCAGCGTTGATACAACAACATTGAACGCAGCAATATACGTTCTGACCCGGCTCGGCTATGGTGTTCGTGTCCCGCGAGAACAAGGCTGTTGCGGCGCTTTGCATCGCCATGCGGGCGAAGCTTGCGCCGCGGACGATCTGGAAAATGCGAATCTGCGCGCTTTTTCCAGGGTTAAATTACTGACGATCGTCAGTACAACTTCGGGCTGTCATGCCTCGCTAAACGCGAAGCGCGCAGAGGGCTCGGCGCTGGCAAGTTTTACAGACATCAACCGTTTTTTAACCGATGCGCATGGCTGGGAGGCAGTCGCCATCGCGCCCCTGGAAGCATCTATCGTCGTCCACGATCCCTGCACTCTGCGAAACAAGCTAAACGGGCAAGCTTACCCCTACCAGCTTTTGGAACGCATTCCCGGCATAACCATCGAAACTCTTTCAGGAAACGAAATGTGCTGCGGTGCCGCGGGAAGTTACTTATTGACCCAGCCTGAAATGGCCGGGTCCTTATTGCGAGACAAGATTGCGGCGCTTAAAGGCTCGGCGGCTACGATCCTGTGCACGTCCAACATCGGTTGCGCACTGCACTTAGCGGCGGGTATGAGGAGCGTCGGTCTGACGCTCGAAGTTTTGCATCCGGTAACCGTGCTGGCCAGACAAATGGGGTTTCGCGATGGACAAATTAATCGCTAATTTCGATCGCGCCCTGCGCACGCTATTCGGTCGTCCCAAGTCATCGCGTCCGGTCCCTGGCAAGGACGTTCTACCGGATCCGCTCGATGAATCCGAAAAACGTCTTGCCGCCGCGCTTATGCGCGTGAATCATACCGGCGAGGTCTGTGCCCAAGCGCTTTACCATGGGCAAGCCTTGACCGCGCGCAATTCCGAACTGCAACGCTCTCTCTCGAAAGCGGCTGACGAAGAGACCGAGCATTTGGCCTGGACGCAACATCGCATTGACGAACTCGGCGGACGAACCAGCTTGCTGAATCCGTTGTTTTACGTAAGCTCACTGATAATGGGTGCAACGGCCGGAGCGTTGGGGGACAAATGGAATTTGGGATTCCTTGCCGAAACCGAACGGCAAGTCGTCCGCCATCTGGAAACCCATTTGCGGCGTTTACCAGCTTCCGATCGGAAGAGTCGCGCCGTGCTGGAGCAAATGCGTGAAGACGAAGCGCACCACGCTACTCAGGCTGTACTTGAAGGCGGCATGCCATTGCCGATACCGATTCGATTCGCTATGACATTGGGATCAAAAGTAATGACAAAGACGGCTTTCTGGATTTAGCCATTTTGAATTCCGTCCGCTTTCGAAGCGCCCTTGTCGGTTTCCACTATTTCGAAGTCATGAGAGATCCTCGCGGTTTTCCCGAGCATAATCGACGCCGAGCAGTATTTTTCTGCGGATAACCTGATAGCGCGCTCTACCTGTTGTCGCTTCAAGTGCGCCCCCGTTACGACGAAGTGGAAGTGAATCCGTGTGAAAATTTTTGGGTCTTCCGCGGCGCGCTCGGCTTCGATTTCAACGAGGCAATCACTGATCGCCTGCCGGCTCTTTTTCAGTATGTGAACGACGTCGAATGCAGTACAACCGCCTGTTCCGAGTAGGACAGTTTCCATCGGGCGCGGACCCAGGTTCCGGCCTCCAGCTTCGCCGGGGCCATCCATCACGATAGCATGTCCGCTTTCCGTCTCACCGCGAAAGCTCGCGCCATCCATCCATTCGATTTTTGCTTTCATATTATCGACCAATTAGGTGCGGCAGCGCAACAAAACGCTTGTACAGCATAACCAGATTCGGCATAATATAGCCACGTCGACGCTTGTTTAGCGTTGACGCGTTGTCTCCTCCATCCCCTCCTTTGGCGGATATTGAAGCGCAGTCGGGTCGATTGCGCTTTTTTTTGAAGTTGGCCCTCGATAGTGCGTCGGGGTTTACGCGAATGCTGGTTTTGGCTGCGGCGTGATGCGCTATAATGCAAAGCCGGAAAAGAGCCGCCGTTGACACCTCCGACCCTGTAGCATAAAATCTCGCGCTTCCCAGCAGTCGTCGATTTCGCAACATGAGTCTTGCACCATGAAAACCTTTTCTGCCAAGCCACATGAAGTCAAACGCGACTGGTTTTTGGTCGACGCTACGGATTTGGTGCTAGGCCGCCTTGCAGTGGAAATCGCGCGACGTTTGCGCGGTAAGCATAAGCCGGAATTTACCCCTCACGTCGATACTGGGGATTATATCGTCGTAGTCAATGCGGGAAAATTGCGAGTGACAGGCAATAAAGCAGAAGCCAAGACCTATTATCGCCACAGCGGTTATCCCGGCGGCATCTACGCCACGAGCTTTGCTAAAATGCAGGCTCGTTTCCCGCAGAGGGTACTCGAAAAAGCGGTCAAGGGCATGCTGCCCAAGGGGCCGTTGGGCTACGCGATGCTCCGCAAACTGAAGGTCTACCGCAGCGCGGAACATCCTCATTGCGCCCAGCAACCGCAAACTCTCAAGGTCTGATTTTGAACATGGCAGTCAACCAAAATTACGGTACCGGACGACGCAAAAGCGCGGTAGCCAGAGTGTTCTTGCGGCCCGGTAAAGGCAAGATTACGGTCAACAACAAGCTCGTCGATGATTTTTTTTCCCGCGAGACGGGACGGATGATCGTCCGGCAGCCCTTGACACTGACGGATCATCTGTCGACATTTGATATTATGGTCAACGTGTTCGGCGGCGGCGAATCGGGCCAGGCGGGCGCGGTACGGCACGGCATCGCGCGTGCGCTGATCAGCTACGATTCGGCTTTGAAACCGGTCCTGAGCAAGGCCGGCCTGGTGACGCGCGATGCGCGCGAGGTTGAGCGCAAAAAGGTCGGCCTGCACAAAGCGCGAAAGCGCAAGCAGTTTTCGAAGCGATAGCAAGAACTCACTCGCAAAAAAAGCCGCCCGCAAGGCGGCTTTTTGTTTTTTCCATGCAAGCTTAATGATTGGCCATGAAAACATCGAAGATAAAGGTTGGGGTTGTCGGCGGCACAGGCTATACGGGCGTCGAGCTGATCCGCTTGCTCGCGCGCCACCCAAACGCCGACGTGACAACTATCACCTCGCGCGGGGAAGCGGGAATCCGCATCGACGAAATCTTTCCGAGTCTGCGCGGCGTACTCGATCTCACGTTTTCCTCTCCGGACGAGGCCAAACTTGAGGAATGCGATCTGGTATTCTTCGCGGCGCCAAACGGAATCAGCATGCGGCGCGTCAGGCCGTTGCTGGAGCGCGGCGTACGCGTTATCGACCTGGCAGCCGATTTTCGGCTGCGAGATGCTAATGAGTGGCAGCACTGGTACGGCATGCCCCACGCGTGCCCCGACTTGCTGGCGGAAGCTGTTTATGGCCTGCCTGAGGTTAACCGCGAAAAAATCCGCGCTGCGCGTCTGATCGCCAATCCGGGTTGTTACCCGACCGCGGTTCAACTCGGTTTCGTGCCTCTGCTCGAAGCCGGCATCGTCGATGAGGATTTTCTGATTGCCGACTGCAAGTCCGGGATGAGCGGTGCAGGCCGCAAAGCGGAGCTGCCTACTCTGTTTGGCGAGGCAGCGGAAAATTTCAAAGCCTATGCCGCAGGCGGGCATCGGCACCTGCCTGAAATTTCTCAAGGATTGAACAGAGTTTCCGCCAAGCCCGTAAGCCTGACATTTTTACCGCATTTAACGCCTATGATACGTGGCATTCATGCCAGCTTATATGCGCGGCTCAAAGTTAAAGTAGATTTGCAAGAGTTGTACCAAAGACGTTATGCTAATGAATATTTTATAGACGTGATGCCGTCCGGAAGCCATCCTGAGACACGTTCGGTGCGAGGCGCCAATATGTGCCGTATTGCCGTACACCAGCCCCAGGATAGCAGGGTTGTAGTCGTGCTTTCCGTGATCGACAATTTGACGAAGGGCGCCGCTGGGCAAGCGATACAGAACATGAACATAGTTTTCGATCTACCCGAAACTACCGGTTTGGAACACATACCACTCGTCCCATGATACGAGCGCTCAAACAACGCTTTGGAATTTCTGCTCGTCACGTCGCGGTACGTGCCCGCTACCCCTGGTACCTGCGCTGGACGATATTCGCCTGCCTTATTTTCGCGAATATCGGCTTGATTTGGGGCGCCTTCGCATTGGGGCAACAATTCAACGACCCTGACCGAAACGAGCCGCTCAGCGCAGTGACGGACCGCGGCGAAAACGCTCGACCACTAAACGATGAAATTGAGAAATTACGTAATAGTGCAGCCGAATTTGAGCGCAACCTCGAGGTCGAGCGGGCGACTGCCAGCGATTTGGCAAAACAGGTAAGAACCGTAGCGCTGGAAAATGCTGTGCTCAAGGAGGATATTGCGGTATTCAAGGCGTTGATGTCGCCTGCCGGCAAGGATGCGAGTGTGAACGTGAACCGTTTCAGGGTGGAACGCGAAACGCTTCCTGGTGAATATCGATATCGTTTGCTGCTGACACAAAGCGGACAGCGATTGCGCGAATTTCAAGGCAGTTTGAAATTCATCGTGAGCTTGCAACAGGAGGGGAAGAAAGTAGTGATGGCGATGCCGGTGGAAAATGACAAGTCGCACGACCTGAGTTTCAAATTTTATCAACGAATTGAAGGCAGCTTCAAAGTGCCGCCTGATTCCGTGGTCGACAGCCTGCAAGTGAGGATCTTCGAAAAAGGCGCAGCGGAGGCTCGACTGACGGAAACCGTTAACCTTTCCTGAGCGAGGTCCTCATGTTTCAGAAGAAAGCAAAGAAGACGCAAAGCCGTATCGATTGCCTGATCGGCGCCGGAACCACGATAGAGGGCAATATCAATTTTAGCGGCGGCTTGCGGATAGATGGTTGCGTCAAGGGTAATGTGACCGTCGCTGATGGCACCATGGCGACTTTGGTCCTGAGTGAGGTCGGCAGGATAGAGGGTGAAATCCGCGTGTCCAATGTCGTCATCAATGGCGCGGTGCTCGGCTC
>JBGTFJ010000207.1:0-3793 GCA_041747355.1 Burkholderiales bacterium | reverse complement strand
AGGCGCGCGAACGCCGGCAAGCCGAGCGCGCGCGCCGATTCGCGCAGTGCCGGCGCGATCGAAACCAGCCCGCTGTGGGTATTGCGGACGATCGGCAACAGCGAATACAAAAACAGGGCGATCAATGCAGGCAACGTGCCGATCCGGTTCAGCAGCGGAATCAGGAATGCCAGCAGCGCGAGCGAAGGGATGGTCTGGATTACGCTGACGCTTGCCAGAATCGCGGATGCGGCCGACGGCGATCGGGCGGCCCAAACCCCGAGCGGCACGCCGGCTGCGATGGCGGCAACCAGCGAGGCCAGCACGAGCAACAGATGTTCGCGCGTCAGCCGCCAGAAATCCGGGCCGAACAAAAGATCGATGAAGCGACGTTTTCCGGGCGCAGCAACGCTCGAGCTCTCGCCGACGAGAAATTCTTCCGCTATTCGCGCGAAGCCGATTCCACCGAGCTCGGCTTTCGCATTCATCGCGATCATCTGCTCGACGGAAATGCCGCCCTCGAGTTTTTTCAGCGCGCTCCAAATTCGCGGCAAACGCCGCGGCAGATCGGCGCGATAAAGCAAGACACCGTCATACGCCGGAAACACCGTGCGGTCGTCGCGCAACACGCGCAATTTGTATTTGGCGATTTTCGCGTCAGTCGAATAGATATCGATGACATCGATTTCGTCGGCGGCCAGCGCTTCGTAGGCGAGGCCATGATCGATCGCACGCGGCGCAATGAATGGCAGGCTGTAAACCCGTTGCAACGTTCGCCAGCCATCCTCTCGTTGCAGGAATTCCTGCGACAAGCCAAGCCGCAATCCGGCGTGTTGCGCCAGATCGGACACCGTGCTGATTCCGAGCGCCGCGGCCTCAGCCTCGCGCATGGCCAAGGCGTAGCTATTGTTGAAACCGAACGGAATACCGGCGGCAAGCCCGAGCGGCGCGAGGTCGCGATTGATTGCGCCCAGATCGGCGGCATCCGACTTCAGCAATTCGCGCGCGATCGTCCCCGTATATTCGGGATACGCGTCTATGCTGCCTGCTCGCAAGGCCGCGAATACGATGCCGGTGTTGCCGAGCCCAGGCTTGTGCGCGACCTCTGTTTCCGCGGCGCCACGCGCCGTCTGCGCGACAATCTCACCGAGAATGTAGGATTCGGTGAAACGTTTGGAGGCGATCGTCAGGGTATCCTGCGCACCAGCTGCATTCGTCAGAATCGCGCCGAGCAGAATGAGCACGCGCCTCACAGCGTGGCCGCTCTGATTTTGTCGTCGAGTATCGATTTTTGTGCGCGTATGAATTCGCCCACGAAAGCCTCCGCCGGCCGCTCGATCAGATCGTCAAGCGTGCCGCGCTGAACGAGACGGCCATCGCGCAGCAGCACGATGTCATCGGCGAAGTGCGCGGCCTCGTTCATGTCGTGAGTGACGAGAACGACCGTTTTTCCGAGCCGGGCGAAAATGGTCTTGAGCTCGGCCTGCAACTCGGCGCGAATCAGGGGATCGAGCGCGCCCAGCGGCTCATCGAGCAGCAGCAGCTTTGGTTCAAGCATCAGCGCGCGCATCAAAGCGATGCGCTGGCGCTGCCCGCCGGAAAGCTGGTGCGGATAATGCGCGAGCAGCTCACCACGCAGATTGACCAGCACGCGCAGCTCATCGATGCGAGCCGCGATCCACGCCGGCGGGCGTTTCAGAAATCGCGCGAGCAAGGCGACATTCTGGCGCGCCGTCAGGTGCGGAAACAGCCCGCCGTCCTGAATCACATAACCGATAGTATGGCGCAGATGATGTTCGTTGCCGGCATGCATCTCGACGCCGTCGATCGCGACGCGCCCCGAATCCGGCCGCAACAGACCGGCGATCAGGCGCAGCAAAGTCGATTTGCCACAGCCGCTCGGGCCGATCACGACGGTGGTCTGGCCCGCGGCAAGACGCAGCGTGGTCGGCGCCAGCGCGGGCTGACCGTCAAAGGATTTGGATACGCGATCCAATGTAATCATTCGGGTGAAGCTGCGTCGTAAACGATAAAGCTCATGAGAACATCGGGTGCACTTCCCCCTTTGGAAAAGGGGGATCGAGGGGGATTCGACGGCCGTTAAATCCCCCCTGCCCCCCCTTTTTCAAAGGGGGGAAAATTAGGAGCATCGTTGCCGATTTCGTGTTCGCGCCGGTCCAAGACTATGTCATAAATGCCCATCTGTTTGACGCACCACGATAGGCGAACCGCTGGACGAGGAACCACTCGAAGTATAATCGCTGCCCCTCTTTCCCCGCGGCTCTATCGAATGACAGCACACATCCGCGGCACGGCGCGCAGTCTTGCCGGCAGCCATCTCCGACCCGGCGTTGTTCTGGCGTGCGCGTGCCTGATTTTGACGCTGTCGGTCGGCATACGCCAGACGTTCGGCCTGTTCCTGCAACCGATCAGCGTCGATCTCAGTTGGGGCCGAGAAACGTTCGCGTTCGCCCTTGCCGCCCAGAATCTGGTGTGGGGCGTAGCGCAACCGTTTGCCGGCATGATTGCCGACAAATTCGGCGCCGGGCGCGTGGTCATCACGGGCAGTCTGCTTTATGCGCTGGGCCTGCTGCTGATGGCCTATGCCGACACCGCGCTCGGGCTCGATCTATCGGCGGGCGTGTTGATCGGCCTCGGCTTGAGCGGCACGACATTCGGCGTGGTCATGGGTGTGGTCGGACGCGCGGTCAGCGCGGAAAAGCGCAGCATGGCGCTGGGCATCGCCGGCGCCGGCGGCTCGTTCGGGCAATTCATCATGCTGCCGTATGGACAAACGCTGATCAGCACCTGGGGTTGGCAAGCTGCATTGATCGGGCTCGCGATATCGACGTTGCTGATCGCCCCTCTTGCGTACGGCATGAAAGGCAATGGCGGTGCGAGAGGCAAAAGCTCGAAAAACGGCGAGGGGATGAAAAGCGGCGACGAGCTGGAAATCACCGACGGATTGAAAAGCATCGGCGGCCCCGCTGCTCACAGCATCCAGCCCGCTGCGACGCAAAGTATGGCTGCAGCAGTGCGTCAGGCCGCCGCCCATCAGGGATTCTGGCTGCTGACGTTCAGCTTCTTCGTATGCGGTTTTCAGATCGTTTTCATCCTCACGCATTTGCCTGCTTTTCTGCTCGACCGCGGCATGACGCCGACTGTCGGCGTAGTAGCACTCGCGCTGATCGGGTTTTTCAATATCGTCGGCTCGTACGGCTGCGGTTTTCTCGGCGGACGCTACAGCAAGAAGCGCATACTGTCGGCGCTGTATTTCGGCCGCGCATTGGTCATTGCCGCGTTCATTGCGTTGCCGGTCACGCCGCTGACGACTTGCCTGTTCGCTTCGGCAATCGGGCTTTTGTGGCTGGGCACGGTACCATTGACCAATGGCCTGGTCGCGCAGATTTTTGGCGTCCAATACATGTCGACACTATTCGGCATCGTTTTTCTCGGTCATCAGCTCGGCGGATTCATCGGCGCCTGGTATGGCGGCTACGTATTCGATGTGACGGGTTCGTATCAAGACCATCTGGCTGATCGCAATTGCGCTCAGCGTGCTGGCCGGACTGGTCTGCCGGCCGATCGACGAGCGCGGCGTTGCGCCGGTCTATCGGGAACAGCCGGCGTGAGCCAGGCGAACCGCCAGGCCATGAGTTCGGCGCGTGCAACGGAAAGCGCGTGCAGGAGAAAACCGTGAAACGCAACTTCTGGGTCTGGTCTCTGCTGATGCTGTTGGCGATCCTGATCAGCTCGCTAGCTTTCCGCAGCTATTTGAATCCGGCGTTGCTGATCAATTTCGCGAACACGTTCT
>JBGTFJ010000206.1:0-16547 GCA_041747355.1 Burkholderiales bacterium | reverse complement strand
AGCCCGCTCGCGTCACTCGCGAGCTGCGGCGCATGCATCAGTACGGCATTCTCGGCCGCTATATCCCGGCGTTTGGCCGCGTCGTCGGCCAGATTCAGCACGATCTGTTTCACGTGTACACGGTCGATGAACACATCCTCAAAGTGTTGCGCAATTTGCGGCGTTTCGCGATTGCGGATTTCAGTCACGAGTACCCGCTGGCCAGTCGCCTGATCGCGGCGTTCGAGCGCCCGGAAACGCTGTATCTGAGTGCGCTATTCCACGATATTGCGAAGGGCCGCGGCGGCGATCATTCGGCTCTGGGCGCGGCGGATGGGCGGCGCTTTTGCCAGGAGCACGGACTCGCGGCCGCCGATACCGCGTTGGTGGAATGGCTCGTGCGGAATCATCTGGTGATGTCGGCGACCGCACAGAAAAGCGATTTGTCCGACCCCGCGGTGATCGCGGCGTTTGCCGAGCGCGTCGGCGACGATCGTCACCTGGCCGCACTGTATCTGCTGACTGTCGCGGATATTCGCGGCACAAGTCCCAAGGTCTGGAATGCCTGGAAGGCCAAGCTCCTCGAGGATCTGTTTCGGGCAACCCGCCGCCATTTGAGCGGAAGCGTTGCCACCGTCGATAGCGAGGTAATCGCCAGGCAGGCGGACGCTCTGGCCAAGCTTCGCCTGTACGGATTCGCGGATGACGCGCATATCACTCTCTGGCGTGAGCTCGATCCAAGCTATTTCGGCCGCCACGAGGCTCAGGAAATCGCCTGGCATGCGCGGCTGCTGCACTATCGCGTGCGTCCGTCCAGGGCGACCGTCAAGGCGCGCCTGTCGCCGATCGGCGAGGGTTTGCAGGTGATGATTTACGCGCCGGATCGCGAAAAACTGTTCGCGCGCATCTGTGCTTTTTTCGAGGGCATCAGCTACAACATCGTCGAAGCCAGGATTTACACGACGCGCCACGGCTACGCGCTCGACACTTTTCAAGTGCTCGACGCCGCGCAGAAACCTGCGCACTACCGCGATCTGATTGCGTATGTCGAGCACGAACTGACCGAGCGTCTGGCTGATTCGGGGCCGTTGCCGGCGCCCGCCAAATCGCGCTTGAGCCGGCGAGTCAAACATTTCCCGATAGCGCCGCAAGTCTCGATCGAACCGCATGAAAATCGCGAGTACCAGGTGCTGTCGCTGGTTGCCGGCGACCGGCCGGGGCTGCTGTCGCGAATTGCCCGCACTCTGGCGGAGCACCAGGTCAGCGTGCACACGGCGCGCATCAACACGCTCGGCCAGCGCGCTGAAGATATTTTTCTGATTACCGGAAACGATCTGCAGCACGCAGACCGACTATTGAGCCTGAAACAGGATTTGCTGGAACAGTTGAAGGCTTGAGATCGCCTCAACTTTATCGGCAGCCCGTGAACTGCCGCAGGCGAAAACCGGCCAATCAGGAGTAGTGCGTCTTGTACAACGCCACGATCAATTCGGCTTCACCGCGAGACAAGCCACAAACCGCTGCGACCTCGCGCGCATCGAGACCCTGCTGAGCCATCAGGATGGCTTGACCATACGGTGTCGTCGCGTGCTGGTTCCGTTTCAGGTGCCGGACATCGGCTTGCAGGCTCTGCACCTGCTCGCGCAATTCGGATATTTGCTGCACGGCCCTTTTTTCCGTGCGGTCGCCGTGTTCCGACAACCAGCGCCGTACGACGCGCGCGCCGGCTCCGGCCAGCACCAGCAGTCCAACCAGCAAAGCTATTGCGAGCGGTTCCTGAGTCAGGGTATCCAGCACGATGTCAACTCAACGCCATTCGGTTTAACGAAATCTTGCTACTTCGGGAAAGTGCAGTCAACAAACAAAACCAAATCCCAACTAAACTCCATTATCGGCGGGCTCATTGACAGCGGGTTCGTTGGCGATGGGCTTCGGGGGAAACAGCGCGTCCGTGAAACCGAAGAAGCGAAGGTCTGGGATGCGCATCGGAAAAAGTATGCCTTGCAAGTGGTCGTATTCGTGCTGGACCACGCGGGCGTGAAAACCCTCGACAGTGCGATCCATCAACGCGCCTTGCGCGTCATAACCCCGATAGCGCAGCCGTGAGTGCCGCCTGACGAGTCCGCGCAAGTCAGGAATGCTCAGGCAGCCTTCCCACATCTCGTCGGTCTCTTCGCCGACTGGCTCTATGGCTGAATTGATCAGCACGGTGTATGGCACAGGTTCGGCGTCCGGATAACGTGGATTGTGTTCCAAGCCAAAGATCATGACCTGCAGACCAACGCCGATCTGTGGCGCGGCGAGTCCCGCGCCATCGGCATCGAGCATCGTGTCACGCATGTCGGCGATCAGCACGTCGAGTTCAGGCGTGTCGAACGCGGCGACCGGCCGCGCCTGTTCCAGCAAACGCGGATCGCCCATCCTGAGTATGGTCCTAATCGCCACCGGCTGCGACCATCTGTTCGAGCACGCTTCTTATTCTGCTCAACGATTCCTGTAATACAGCATAGATCGTGTCGAGCTTGACGCGTTCGCTGGAAGCCTTGCGGCCGGCAGCATAATTCGCGACGACGGCGATTGCCGCGTAGGACAGGCCAATCTCGCGCGCCAATGCCGCTTCCGGCATGCCGGTCATGCCGACAATATCGGCGCCATCCGCAGCCAGACGATTGATCTCGGCCGCCGTTTCCAGCCGCGGGCCCTGCGTCGCCGCGTAAACGCCGCCGTCGACCACCACCTGCCCGGCCTTTTGCGCGGCAACCAGACATCGGGTGCGCTGCTTCTCACAATACGGCAGCGTGAAATCGATGTGGGTGACGGCTTTATCCGTACCATCGAAAAAAGTCGATTTCCGGCCCCAGGTGTAGTCGATGATCTGGTGCGGAATGACAAGGGTTCCAGGCTTCAGATCGTCGCGTATGCCGCCGACCGATGCCAGCGAAATCACCCCCGAGGCTTTTTGCGCGTGCAGCGCCCAGATATTGGCGCGGTAATTGACCAGATGCGGCGGTATGGTATGGCCATATCCGTGGCGCGCCAGAAAAACAACATCATGGCCGCCAATCTTGCCGAACGTCAGCGCAGCCGAGGGCTCACCATAGGGCGTGCGTATGACTTGACGGCTGGTCAGTCCCAGATTGGCGAGTTTGGTCAAACCGCCGCCGCCTATAATTGCAAGCATCACGATCCTTGACTTGCGGGCAAGGCGTAGATCGCGGGCAGATTGCGCCAGGCGCCATTTACATCCATGCCAAAGCCGAACACGAAGCGGTCCGGCACGCGCAGGCCGACGAAATCGGCGCGTATCGGTTTGGCCCGCCCGATATCCTTGTCTGCGAATACCGCGCTGTAGAATTCCCGCGCGCCGGCCTGAAGAATTCTGCTGCGCACCGCGGCCAGCGTTTGCCCCTCATCGAGAATGTCGTCGAGCACCAGCACGACGCGGTCGGCGACGATATCGCGCGGGCCGACTTTCCAGTGGATCGCGCCGCCTTCGGTGGCATCGCCGTAGCGCGAGACGTGGACGTAATCGAAATCCAGCGGAAAGCCGAGCAGCGGCAGGAGTTGCCCGGTAAACACCACGCTGCCGCCCATAACACTCAGAATCAGTGGCGACTGGTCGGCCAACCTGGCGGTGATCTCGGCGGCCAGCCTGCCGACCGCTTCTGTAACTTCCGCAGCGGAGTAGATCTGGTCGGCGCAAGCCAGGAGACGCTTCGCTTCGTCGGCGCTAAGCATTGAGAGTCATAACGGGAATTCGGTCGGGCAGGTAAGCTTGCGGCCGGAGCAGTTCAAGTCCGCTTCGTCGTCCGGCGCTCCGTGGGCTTGATTTGCTGGCTGGCAATCCACTGCACATAGGCGCGGAAGTCATGGCCGACTTCCTCATGCTTGAGCGCATACGCGACGGTTGCTTTCAGATAGCCGAGCTTGCTGCCGCAGTCATAGCGTTTCCCGTCGAACTCGTAGGCCAGCACGCGTTCTTCGCGGCGCAACGCGTCGATCGCGTCGGTCAACTGGATTTCCTTGCCGGTGCCGGCTTGGGTCTCGGTCAGATAATGAAAAATACGCGGTGTCAGCACGTAGCGGCCGACGACGCCGAGGCTGGAAGGCGCCTTCTCGGGCCGCGGCTTCTCGACCATACCGGAAACTTCGTGCAAACGTCCGTTGGACGAGCTGCTCTGGATCATGCCGTATTGTGTCGTTTCCTTGCGCTCGACATGTTGAACGCCGAGTATCGAGCATCGATTTTTTTCGAATTGCTCGACCATTTGCTGCAGCACCGGCGGCTCGCCGTCGATCAGATCGTCCGCCAGCAGCACGGCAAACGGCTGATCGCCGACCAATTGCTTTGCGCATAGGACCGCGTGACCCAAGCCCCGCGCTTCGGCCTGCCTCACATAAACGCAGTGCACTTCCGCCGGCATCAGGCTGCGCACCTCGCGCAATAGTTTGAATTTGCCGGCCGAATACAGCTCGGCTTCGAGTTCATAGGCTTTATCGAAGTGATCCTCGATCGAACGCTTGCCGCGCCCAGTCACGAAGATCAGTTCGGTGATGCCGGCAGCGACCGCTTCTTCGGCCGCATACTGGATCAGCGGCTTGTCGACGACCGGAAGCATCTCCTTGGGGCTGGCCTTGGTCGCTGGCAGAAAGCGGGTGCCAAGCCCGGCAACGGGGAAGACCGCCTTGGTGATTCTGCCCGCCATCGTGATTTTGCTCATGCGCTTTGCCTGCCTCCGATCATTTTTAATAGAGCGTCTTCATCGAGTATGGGAACTTCAAGTTCGCGCGCCAGATCGAGCTTGCTTCCGGACTCGGCGCCGGCGACGACGAAATTCGTTTTGCGCGACACACTGCCGGCAACTTTGCCGCCTGCCGCGATGATTCTGGCTTTGGCATCCTCGCGCGTCAACGTCGGCAGCGAGCCGGTCAAAACAAACGTGGTCCCGGCCAAGGCCTGGCCGGATTTTGAAGCGGCATGCGACGGTTGCGATTCCTCGACGCGCACGCCGCGATCGCGAAGGGTGCTGATGACTTCGCGATTCGCTGCCTGCGAGAGAAAAGCGCCGATGCTTTCGACAATTTCCTTACCGACTCCGGGTAGCGGCACCGGCAGCTTCTCCGCTCCGCTCTTTGCGCGTTTTGTGTTTTCTTTCTGTATCGCCTTCTTCTCTTCGATCAGCGTTTTCCAATCGGCGGAAAGAAAAGCATCGATGCTGTCGAAATGCTGCGCGAGTATCCTCGCCACTTCTTCACCTACGCCGAAGATTCCCAGCGCATAAAAAAGGCGCGGCAAAGACGGTGTCTTGCTCTTTTCGATCGCATCGAGCAGGTTCCGCGCCGACTTCTCGGCCATCCGTTCCAGCGTGATCAAGGTCGCCATGTCGAGCGCGTAGAGATCGGCCGGCGTTTTTACCGCGCCGGTAGCGACGAGTTGATCGACGAGTTTCTCGCCGAGCCCTTCGATATCCATCGCCCGCCGTGAAGCGAAATGCAGGATGGCCTGTCTGCGCTGCGCCGGGCAGACAAGCCCGCCGGTACAACGGCTCGCCGATTCGCCGGCAATCCGCTCCACCCTCGAACCGCACACCGGGCAGGCGGCCGGCATCACGAATTCCAGCCCGTTCTGGCGCTTCGTGATATCGACGCTGACGACTTCCGGGATCACGTCGCCGGCGCGCCGCACGATGACGGTATCGCCGGGGCGCACGTTCTTGCGCCGGACTTCGTCTTCGTTATGCAGCGTGGCATTGGTGACAGTGACGCCGCCGACGAATATCGGCTGTAGCTTTGCCACCGGCGTCAGCGTTCCGGTTCTCCCGACTTGTACCACAATGTCCATTACCGTCGTTATCGCCTGTTCGGCTGGATACTTATGCGCAACTGCAAAGCGCGGCGCGCGCGAGGCATAGCCCAGCGCCTGCTGCTGAGCGAAGTCGTCTATCTTGTACACGACGCCGTCGATATCGAACGGGAGTTCGGCGCGCTGCGCTGCCATCTTCGCGTGGTAAGCCAACAACGCGTCGACTCCAACCACGCGTTCGCGCCGCGCCGCTACCGGAAAGTGCATACCGTCGAGCAGATCGAGCAACGCGGATTGCGTCGCCGGCAACGCGAGGCCATCCGCAACGCCGATGCCGTACGCGAAAAACGTCAGCGGCCGGGCGGCGGTCAGCTTCGGATCGAGCTGCCGAAGTGCGCCAGCCGCGGCGTTGCGCGCATTCACGAACGCCCTGCCTTCGTTCTCCTGCTGACGCCGATTGAGCGCGGCGAAATCTTTTTTCAACATCAGTACTTCACCACGGACTTCAAGAAGTCTGGGGGGCGGGTTCGAGACGACTTCAAGCTTCAGCGGCAGCGTCCGTATCGTTTGCAGATTGGCGCTGACATCTTCACCGCGATAACCGTCGCCGCGCGTCGCGCCGCGCTTGAACCAGCCATTTTTATAGACCAGATTGATCGCGAGCCCGTCGAACTTCGGCTCGCAGAAATAAGTGATCCGGTCGACATCGAGTTTTTCGCGCGCCCGCCGGTCGAAGGCGCGCACTTCGTCTTCATCGAAGGCATTGTTCAGCGACAGCATGGGCACGCGATGCGCTGACGGCGCGAATGCCTGGGCGGGAGGCGGGCCGACGCGCTGCGTAGGCGAATCGGCTGCGCGCAGTTCCGGATGCTGTTTCTCCAGACGCTGCAACTCGGCAAACAACGCATCGAACTCGGCGTCGCTGATCGACGGCGCGTCTTCCAGATAATAGCGGCGATTGTGCCCGGCTATCGCCTGCCGCAAGGCGCTGATTCGAGCCGCGGCATCAGCGGGCATCGCTCTCTGGAAATGACGGCTGTGGCGGCGGCTGCAAACGAAGCGCTGCGGTCACGAAAAAAGCCGCAGCGCGTCCGGGCTGCCGGCGCTGATTTTTTGCGCATCCATCGCCGCCCGCACGACCGTGATCTGGTGACGTATCGCTTCGAACTCGGCGTCGTGTAATACGCGGCGATTATCGTCGACCAGCCTTCCAACGAGCGTCGCCGCCAGACTGCGGCCGAGCTGGATCATTTGGTTGAACACACGATTGCCGTCGGCGACGCGAGGCACATCGAGCAGCAAGGTCAGCCCCTGCGTTGTCATGTTTTTGATCTGCTCGGGAAAAAACGGCGCGGCATCGCGGTTCGTCAACGTGAACAGCGTCGCGCCGTGCTCGTTCTGCATATGAAAAGCGCCGTCCTGCTCAAGCTTCATGCCGGCGGCTTCGGCAAGCGCGCGAATCTTGGTTCCTGAAAACGGCTTTTGCTCGGAGAGCACATTCATACCTATCGCAATGTCGGCCTCGACGCAAAATTGATCGAGCCTGCGCGCCGCACTCAACGCCGGCTGTACCGGCGGACACTCGAAGCTCGCGCGATTCCGCGAAGCGAAGTCGGTCACCGCGTCGCGGAACATGCGCAACTGCGCTTCGGAGATCGCCCCCCGCCGATCCGCCAACTGGATCGCGCAGCGGATCTGGGTATACCGCTCCTCGCTATTGCGACCGCTGCCGTGGGCGGCTTGGCCCGGGCCGTTTTCCCAAACAGCGGAGCGCGGGTTGAAAACCGAGCAATGAACGGCTTTCCCGGCTTCGGCGAGCTTGCGGCTGAGGTCGGCAATCGCGGCCGATTCAATCGGCTCGAGCGCTTCGACATCGGCCACGTAGTCGATCGTCGATTCCGGCGACAGAGGTTTTTCTGCCGCGCGCAGCGCTGACGCGGTTGTCGAGAAGCCTGCGGCAGCGCGCGACGGCGCGGCTACGCGCGCTTCCTGCGTGGCCTCGTCATCGCCGGCGACTAGCGAATTCGGCTCTGGCTCAGGGGCGCTCTCGTCATCCGGGGCAGGTGGAATTTCTATCGGCGTCCCGCCGATGTCGGGAGCGACTTTAAATTGCGGTTCGATGCGCTGTCCGCTGGCGGTACGGGAAGTTCGCACTGCGGAATAGCCCGAATCGCCGCCGCCCGCTGCCTCGCGATCATGCGGCTCGAGCAGCACGTCCTCATGCTGCTGGCTGAATGCGCGTTCGGCGCGCTGCCGGTACTTGTTTTCCTGCATCCGATTGAACGCATAAACCGCTGCAACCGCCAGCAGGCCGATGAGCACCAGTCCAATCTGCAGATCACTCATGGCAGCCTCCGTCGCGCCGATATTGCTTTGCTCGCCTGCTCACGCAATCGCCTGCTCCTGCATTTTCATCGCCTCCTCGACGTCGACCGATACGATGCGCGATACGCCAAGTTCCTGCATGGTGACGCCGATCAGCTGCTGCGCCATCTGCATGGTAATTTTGTTATGGCTGATGAACAGGAAATGCGTTTGTTGCGCCATCGTCCTGACCAACTCGCAAAATCGTTCGGTATTGCTATCGTCGAGCGGCGCGTCGACTTCGTCGAGCAAACAAAACGGCGCCGGATTCATCTGAAACAGCGAAAACACCAGGGACAGCGCGGTCAGCGCTTTTTCGCCGCCCGAAAGCAGGTGGATGGAGGTGTTTTTCTTGCCCGGCGGTTGCGCGATAACTTGCAAGCCGCTGTCGAGGATTTCCTCTCCGGTCAGATTCAGCTGCGCGTGGCCGCCGCCGAACAAGGCCGGAAACATCTCGCCAAATTTTCGATTGACCTGATCGAAGGTCTCCTGCAGCCGCTCGCGCGTTTCGCGGTCGATGCGGCGGATCGCGTTTTCCAGGGTCGTCATCGCTTCCTCAAGATCCCGCGCCTGCGAATCGAGGTAGGTTTTGCGCTCGCTGCCGCTCTTCAGCTCATCGAAAGCGGCGAGGTTGACCGCTCCCAAGGCGGTAATCGCTTCGCCCAGCTGCGCCAGCCTGGTTTGCAGCGCGCCGGATTTCACGCCTTTGTCCTGCATGGCGGCGAGTTCGCCTTCATCAGCGCCGGCATCGGCGAGCTCGCGCGCGTACTGCTCGGCGGTCAGCCGCGCTTCCTGCTCCTTGAGGCGCCAATCCTGAATGCGGTCGCGCAACGGCGGCAACTTTTGTTCGCACGCGAGCCGCTCTTGCGACGTTCGATCGAGCGACTGCTCGGCTTCCTGCAGCGCTTCGCGGGCAAGACTGAGCGCGCGCTCTTTTTCGGCGCGTGCCGCGAGCGCTTGTTGCAACGTATCCTGCAAACCGGCTTCGTCGAGTTCGTGTCGCTCGTCAGACAATAAGGCGAGGTTCGTCGAAACCTGTTCGATATTGAGTGCCAGTGCCTGAATTGATTCTTCCAGCTCAGTGATCTTGCTGGCGCATGTCTTGAAACCAAACGCTTGCTCCTGCGCCTCACGAATCGCGCGTTGGGTCCGTTCGCGTTGTTCAGCCAATGACTGCTCGGCCTCGTTAAAACTCTGCCTGGCGGCGGGCAACTGACCGGCAAGTGCTTCGAGCTGCTGCTTGTGGGCGGCCAATTGCTGTTGCGCCGCTTCGTGATGGCCCGCCTCGAGCGCGCTTTGCATTGCCGTTTCCTGGAGTTCCTGGGCAATTTGCGCGTTACGGCGGGAAACGCTCTCGGCAAGCTCGGAGCGCTTGAGTATGACCAACTGCATATCGTGGACCGCGCGCTGCATACCCTCGATGCTTGTCCGCCCTTCGCTGATCGCGTCGCGTTGCTGCTCGACCTGCCGCTCGGCCTGGTTAACCGCGTGCCTCGCCTGCTCGAGCGCAGCCGTCTCGTCTTTGACCTGGACGCTCAACTGCCCAATTTCGACTTTACGCGACAAAACGCCGTGCAATTCCGAATCAGGCGCGTGAAAACTGACGCTGTGCTGATCGAAAATCGCGCCATCCTGCGTGACCAGAACAGCCCCCGGTGACAGTTTGGCGCGCAGGAGGATGGCGCTCGGCGTATCCGCGACAACGTAGACGTCGTGCAACCATTCGTTCAGGGCCGGTGTAATCGCCGCATCGTTGCAGCGCAAGTAGCGGCGCAGCGGCTGGAGTTCCGACGGCGAATTAGTCGGGGGGCGACCTGATGCCGCATCGGCTGTCGACGCATCGCTCGCGGAACTCTCTTCGTTGTCGGGGCCGGCGCCATTGCCAGCCGCGAACAAAGCGATTTTCGCATTCGGTAGATCCTGCAACCAGGCGGAATCGGCGGTGAATTTGCTTACCGCGATCGCGTTCAGGCGCTCCCGCAGCACGGCTTCGAGCGCGTTTTCGCAGCCGGGATCGACCTGTATCGATTGCCAGAGGCGGCGCGCGTCGACCAACTGGTGTTTTGTGAGCCAGGCGCCGGTCTGATCGCTTCCCGAGAGGCGCTGTTGCAGAAGCTGAAGCGCCTGCAAACGCCCATTCAGCCCCGCAAGCTTGGCGCTGCAAGCTTCTGCGAACTGTAAAGTTTCACGTCTAAGCTGCTCTTTTTCGGCGAGTTGTTGCTCACGCCCTTGCTGCGTTGCACGCGCTTCACGGAGGCGATCTTCGCGTTCTGACAACTCGACCCGTTGTTGTTCGAGCTGCGTCGGATCGGGCGCCTGCAGACTGCGCTGTTCGTTGGCCAGACGCTCGTGGCGCACTGCCAGCTGTTGCAGAATTCGGCTTGCATGTTCGCAGCGAGTTTGCTCGACCTGAACGTGCTTTTCCACTTCCGCGTAGCGACTCTGCACCTCGTGCAACGCTGCACGACAATCGTACGAAGCTTGCTCGGTATGCGGCAGGCGATCCGCTTCGGCAACCTCGGCAAGTCGCGTTTCTTCGACGCGGCGTGCTGCCTCGTCGTACTGCCGCCGCCAATCGATCAGGCTGTTCCGCGCGATTTGCTGCTGGCCGCTTTGTCGATCTCGTTCGCTTTGCAGCGCGCCGATCTGTTGATCGACGCGCGAACGGCGGTCGCGCCGATGCTGGATTTCCTGCTCGCAACGCGCGACTTCGCTGCTGGTCGCATACAGCTCGCCTTGCGAAACATGCAAGGCGTCAGCGCTGGCGTAATGCGCGGTGCGCAGTGTTTCCAGACGCGCTTCGGCCGCGCGCAGGCGCGCCGTTTCGGCGTCGAGCTCGATTGTCTGCTTGTCGATGTCGCGCAACAGTCTCGTCTGCTGATTCGATACTTCGTGCTTCTTCAACCACCACACGAGGTTTTGCGTTACGCCGTACTCTTTTTTCAGCGCATGATATTGCTCGGCAACGGCAGCCTGCCCGGTCAGGTGTTCGAGCTGGCGCGCGAGATCCCGCCTGATGTCGTCTACGCGAACCATGTTGCGACGCGTGTCGGCGAGGCGTAGTTCGGTTTCGCGGCGCCGTTCGCGGTATTTCGAAACCCCGGCGGCCTCCTCGAGGAATACGCGCAACTCTTCCGGCCTGGCTTCGATGATGCGCGAAATCATGCCCTGCTCGATGATCGCGTAAGCGCGCCCGCCGAGCCCGGTACCGAGGAAAACATCGGCGACATCGCGGCGCCGGACATGCAGATTATTGATGTAGTAAGCTGATTCGGCATTTCGCGTGAGCACGCGCTTGACCGAAATCTCGGCGTACTGCGACCATTGCCCCGCGGCTTTGCCGAGGCTGTTGTCGAAAACAAGTTCGACGCTGGCGCGGCCGACGGGCTTGCGGGCGCCGGCGCCATTGAAGATGACGTCGTCCATGGTTTCGCCCCGCAGATGCCTGGCCTGCGATTCGCCGAGGACCCAGCGCACCGCATCGATGACGTTCGACTTGCCGCAGCCATTGGGGCCGACGATGCCGACCAGCGCGCCGGGAATCGGTATTTCGGTTGGATCGACGAAAGATTTGAAACCGGCGAGTTTGATCTGGGTCAGGCGCACGTACTGGGGGACCTAAGTCTATAATCCGGGCAAACGTCGATTCTGGCGCAGGCGCCGCATGCGTTGGCGCTGCGGCTGGCCATTGCGACTGGCAACTGCGAGGCTGGCAGCAGCGGCCGCGTGCCAATATTCTAACCGATTCGTGCCTCAGTTACGCGATACCTATACATCATTCATACGAGATTTTGCATGCCGACATTACCCGCTTCAACTCTCGAGGTTTTCGATAATCCGAACCCCGCGCGCGATTTTTTGATTCAGATGCAGATCCCGGAATTCACTTGCCTTTGCCCGAAAACCGGGCAGCCCGATTTCGCGACGCTGTTCCTCGATTATATTGCCGACCACAAATGTGTAGAGCTGAAAAGCCTCAAGCTGTATATCTGGTCTTACCGGGATCAGGGCGCGTTTCACGAAGCGGTTACCAATCGCATTCTCGACGATCTGGTTATCGCAACAGCGCCGCGGTTCATGCGGCTGTCGGCCCGTTTTTTCGTTCGCGGCGGTATTTTCACGACCATCGTCGCCGAGCATCGCAAGGCAGGATGGCAGCCCGCATCTACGGTTTTCTTACCGGCGCTGGCGTCGCAATCTCCGGTATCGGGCCCGTTCGGCGCGGGCTGAATTGGCGACAGCCGAGTGACGCGATTGGGTTGCCTTGGCTGGATTCAGTCGGCGGCTGCCCGGGAAGCGGAAATCAATCCCCCGGCCCCGCGGCCTTGTCTTGACTGCGCTCGCGACGTTTTACAACTGTCGTCAGTCCCGGGTGTTCCGCAAACCGAAGCGCACGGGCATGCGCGCTATTTCCTAACCTCAAGACTGGCGCACGATCCGTTAAGCTGGCGCTCATTTAGTTTCTCCGCAATATCGCGTAATAGAGATTCGCGCAACAACATTTGTGGCGTAACTTCGAGGCCAACCGCTTCCAGAACCCGACGCCAGCGGTAAACCCAATCGTGCCGCAGCAACGAGTTGACTATGTTGTCGCGGCGGATGCGGGCAAGGCGCTTCGGTTGGGTTGCCAGATCAACGATGGTGTCGGCAATGTCGAGGGCATCGTATGGAATCGGGATAATCGCATCCGGCCAGTTGAAGTGTTTAAGAAATAGCTCGGCGTCCGGCGGTTTACCGAGCATTACGGTTCCCGCCGCCGCGCCTTCGAAATAGCGCGCGCCCAGTTCCATATTCCCGCGCGTCTTATGGACCTCGTCCGCCTTTGCATGATTGGCGATAAAAAAGCTGCAACGCTTCAGCAGGTTCGATACCAGCAGCCGGTGCTCCCGGCAGTCGGGCACATCGCCATTTTTCACCGTATCGAAGTAATAGAGCAATTGTTTCTGCTCGGCGAGCTTGAGCAGCGCTTGATGCGTGACCGGCGAGCGTCGCCCGAGATTCCAGATATCGATGCTGCGCTCGAGCGCCACCGGAAATGGAGCGAACTTGATTGCGTCGACGCCTAACGGCAGGTAGGTGCAGGGGCGACCGGTTATTTTCGCAACAATTTCGACGCTGCTCTGCGTGGCCAAAAAAATATGATCGAATTCCTTCAGTGGGTGCAGTAAAAATTCGCGCCCTTTCAGCCACTCCTCGCCCCAGCATTCGTTGAGATAACAAACTGCGTTCCGGCATTTTGTTCGCCAGTTTTTAATTGACGTGATGGCGATAAGCTCGAAAATGTCCGTGCAGACTATGAAGAAAAGATCGTATTTTTGCTTCAGGGAACAACTGTCAGAATGTGGTGTGAGAATGCGCGACAACCGCTTTGAATAGGTAGCGTAGTGCGCCAGCGTGTAGAGTTTGCGGCTGAGTTTGAACGAATGCGCCGGGAGATAAGTATCGACGCTCTCCCATTCCCCGATCAGATCTTCCCACTCGAACTGCAGACAATGCCAGACGCGGTCGTGAATGGCCCGCTGGGATAATGTAAATACGCGAGCGCCCGGATGCGAGCGGAACGTCGTTTGCGTGCCGGATAGCTTCGTGTTCATTGTTTTACTCGCCCTGCTGAAGCGGTGCTTTCGGGCGATGGTTTTCCGACCCCGAGGAATCAAAACATGCCTTGGCAGCAATATCCGGGCCGGTAGCTCCCGAACGGTCAACCATACGGGGAGCAACCGATAAAGGCCTTCCTTTTATTCCTGGCCCCCCCGGCCAGTATGAGGCAGATGCGCAAAGTTCTATTCCGGCCGGGTTATTCTTGCCGTCTGTCATTATCGGCGAAATACCGCGCGTAACAATCCTATTATGACGTTTAACGTCCGTCTCATCCCAAAAAAGCACAATTCGCGAACTGTGCAAAAACCTCAGCTCCTACCTGTCCGAGCAAAGAATCGAGCAAGGTTTCGCGCCTGGGGTTCGCTCGAGGGCGCGCCATGACGAGGGAAATCGGGATGGCTGAAGGGAGGAAGAGCCCGCAGCTGGCTAATTTTGGCTCGTGGCAATCGCCATTTTCAGCGGCAACAGTCGCAGCCGGCGCGAGTGCGATAAGCCAGGTCGTCACCGATGGTGACGATGTGTATTGGGTCGAGATGCGACCCTCCGAGGGCGGTCGCAACGTCGTCGTACGGCGTCAGGCTGACGGAGCAGTTTCCGATATCACGCCTACGCCGTTCAACGTGCGCTCCCGCGTGCATGAGTATGGCGGCGGCGCGTTTACGATCGTCGACGGAGAAGTTTATTTCGCCAATTTTGCCGACCAGCGCTTGTATCGCCAGCGTGCAGGCAGCGCGCCGCAGCCGCTGACGGCTGCGTCGTCGCGGCGCTACGCCGATTTCGCTTACGACGCCGCCCGGGCGCGCCTGATTTGCGTGATCGAAGATCACAGCGATTCCTCACGCGAAGCGGTAAACACCATTGCCTGTGTAGCGCTCGGCGATGGCGCTGAACGTATCCTGCTGGCCGGCAGCGATTTCTATTCTTCGCCGCGTTTGAGCCCGGATCGCCGCCATCTAGCCTGGTTGTCCTGGCATCACCCGAACATGCCCTGGGACGGCTGCGAACTCTGGCTCGGTGAGCTCGATGACAACGGCGACGTGGCCGCGCGCGAGCGGATCGCGGGTGGTCCATCCGAAGCGATTGTGCAGCCGGGGTGGTCGCCCGGCGGTGTGCTGCATTTCATCTCCGATCGCAGCGGTTTCTGGAATCTGTATCGACGGCTCGACGAAAACGTTGAAGCGCTGTGCCCGATGCAAGCCGATTTTGCCGCCGCCCATTGGGTATTCGGCTTGTCGACTTATGCATTTCTTGCATCGCAGCGGCTGGTTTGCGCATACACGCAAATGGGCAGTTGGCGGCTGGCGATGGTCGATACGTCGAATCGGGAATTCACCGAAATCAGTCTGCCTTACACCGAAATCAGTTTCCTGCATGCCAACCACGGCGCCGTATTCATTGCGGCATCGCCAACAGAGGCCAGCAGCGTGGTCAGATTGCCGATCGGCCGCGACGGCAAGATCGGCGAAATCGAAACCCTGCAGCGCTCGAGTTCGTTCACACTGGACGCCGACATGATTTCGGCGCCGCAGCCGATCGAGTTTCCGACACGGCGCGACGGCAACACCTCGCATGGATTTTTCTACGCGCCAAAAAATCCGCGCTTTCGCGCCCCCGAGGGTACGAGGCCGCCGTTGATCGTGATCAGTCACGGCGGCCCGACCGCTGCGACGTCGACCGCATTGAATCTGAAAACCCAGTACTGGACGAGCCGCGGCTTCGCCGTTCTCGATGTGAATTACAGCGGCAGCACCGGCTACGGCCGCGCTTATCGCGAGCGGCTCAAGGGCGCGTGGGGGGTGGTCGATGTCGACGATTGCATTGCCGGCGCACACTACCTGGTCGAGCGCGGGCACGCCGATCCGGACAAGCTGATCATCCGCGGCGCCAGCGCCGGCGGCTACACGACCCTGTGCGCGTTGACGTTTCGCGATGTGTTCAAGGCCGGCGCGAGTTATTACGGTGTCTCCGATCTCGAAGCGCTCGACCTGGATACGCATAAATTCGAATCGCGCTACACCGCCAGCCTGGTCGGGCCGTATCCCGAGATGCGCGCGACTTATGTCGAGCGCTCGCCCGCGCACTTCGCATCGCGACTGTCGTGTCCGATTATTTTGCTGCAGGGTCTGGAAGATAAAATCGTGCCGCCGAATCAGGCCGAGAAGATGCTCGATGCGGTGCGGGCCAAAGGCCTGCCCGTCGCGTATGTCGCCTTCGAGGGAGAACAGCACGGCTTTCGCCGCGCCGAAAACGTCCAGCGCGCGCTGGAAGCCGAATTGTATTTTTACGTGCGGGTATTCGGCTTCGCGCTGGCCGAAAATATCGAGCCGATTACGATCGAGAATCTGCCTTCCGGAAATTCCGCTTAACCGGCTGCTGAGCTAACAATAATGGATATCAAATCGCTGATTCGAACGATCCCCGACTTTCCCAAACCAGGCATCCTGTTTCGAGACATCACGACGCTGCTTAAACACGCCGAGGGATTTCGCGAAACCATCGATCGATTGAGCGCGGCATTCGCCGATCTGGCTATCGACAAGGTCGCAGCAATCGAAGCGCGTGGATTCATTATCGGCGCGGCACTCGCGTATCAGCGGCGCGCGGGTTTCATACCGATCAGGAAGCGCGGCAAACTTCCATTCGATTGTTTCAACCACGATTACGCGCTCGAATACGGCACCGACACCCTGGAAATTCACGTTGACGCGCTGCAAGGCGGCGACCGGGTTCTGCTGACCGACGATCTGATCGCGACCGGCGGAACGGCGGAAGCGGCGGCCGCGCTGATCCGGAAGGCGGG
>JBGTFJ010000205.1:0-2714 GCA_041747355.1 Burkholderiales bacterium | reverse complement strand
CAGTATCGCGACTCACCGCAGTCTACAAGTTTATCCAGGAGAATCAGCCCGCTAACCCGGCAAGGTGTCGCAATTTGCGCGACCGACATGCCAAGCCGGGCCGAACCAACGTACCAACCCCCGCGCTGCAGGGTGCTGTCGCATGGATGGTCGCAGAAGATCGAGGCCTGGCTACACGTCGAGATTGCGCACGCCCAGCGCATTGCTTTCGATGAATGCCCGGCGCGGCTCAACGACATCGCCCATCAGCGTAGTGAATATTTCGTCAGCGGCAATGCTGTCTTCAATTTGCGCGCGCATCAGGCGGCGAGCCTTTGGATCCATCGTAGTTTCCCACAATTGCTCCGGATTCATTTCGCCCAATCCTTTATAACGCTGAATTCCCAGGGCCTTGCGGACTTGATCGAGCAGCCAGTCGAGCGCCTGCTTGAAGCTACCCACCGCGAGCTTATGCTCGCAGCGCTTCACATAGGCGCCGTTGCTGAGCAACCCCTCCAGGACTTCCGCGGTGCGCGCGATCTGCACGTAGTCGCCGCTTTGAATGAACTCCTGATCGATGTGGCTCAAGCGCTGATTGCCGTGCTGCATCTTTCTGATCAACAGCGAATGACTTTCGGTTTTGTCGTCGTAGCGTGGCTCGATCTTGATGTTTTCGGCGGCGACTGCGGCGGCCAGATTCCTGGCGCTTTTGGCTGCCGCTGCTTCGGAAGACAAATCCAGCTCGACGCGCTTCAGCAGTGCGTGCAGCACCGCGCTATCGACGAGCTGGCTAACGCGGTCGATAACCGCTTCCGCGAGCAGATATTCCTTGGCCAGCGACTCCAGCGCTTCCCGGCTCAGCGGTTCGGCTTCGGCCGCAGGATAAAGCTCGGCATCCTGCAGCGCTTGCCGCAGCAGATACTGCTTCAACTCGTGGTCGTCCTTCAGATAGCGCTCTTCCTTGCCATGCTTGACCTTGTACAGCGGCGGCTGCGCGATATAAATATGGCCGCCCTCGATCAGCTCCGGCATTTGCCGATAGAAAAACGTCAGCAGCAGGGTGCGGATGTGCGAGCCATCGACGTCCGCGTCGGTCATGATGATGACGCGGTGGTAGCGCAATTTGGCCGGGTTGTATTCGTCCTTGCCGATGCCGGTGCCGAGTGCGGTGATCAGCGTGGCTATTTCCTGGGATGAGACGAGCTTGTCAAAGCGTGCTCGCTCGACGTTCAGAATCTTGCCTTTGAGCGGCAGAACCGCTTGATTTTTTCGGTTGCGCCCTTGTTTCGCCGAACCGCCCGCCGAATCGCCTTCGACGAGATAAAGCTCGCACAGCGCCGGATCCTTTTCCTGGCAATCGGCGAGCTTGCCGGGCAGGCCAAGGCCGTCCAGCACGCCTTTGCGCCGCGTGATTTCACGCGCTTTTCTCGCCGCTTCACGCGCCCTGGCCGCGTCTATGATCTTGCCGATGATGATTTTTGCATCGGCCGGCCTTTCGAGCAGGAATTCCATAAGAGCCTGTGCGACGACCTCTTCGACGACCGGCCGGACTTCCGACGACACCAGCTTATCCTTGGTCTGCGATGAAAATTTGGGCTCGGGTACTTTGACCGACAATATGCAGGCCAGGCCCTCGCGCATATCGTCGCCGGTCGTTTCGACCTTGGCTTTCTTGGCGTATTCGTTGGCCTCGATATACTGGTTCAGGGTCCTGGTCATGGCGGCGCGCAGGCCGGTCAGGTGCGTGCCACCATCGCGCTGCGGAATGTTGTTGGTAAAACACAGCACCTGTTCCTGATACGAATCGTTCCATTGCATTGCCACCTCGACGCCGATGCCGTCTTTCTGGCGGGATGCGTAGAACGTGTTGCCGTGCAGGACCGTTTTGGTGCGATTGGTGAATTCGACGAACCCCTTGACGCCACCGCTGAACGCAAAATTTTCTTCCTTTCCGGAACGCTGATCCGTCAGCACGATTTTGACGCCGTTATTCAGGAACGACAGCTCGCGCAAACGCTTGGCCAGGATATCGTAGTGGTATTCGACATTGCCGAAGATTTCGCTGGCGGCCAGAAAGTGAACTTCGGTGCCGCGGCGTTCGGTCTTGCCCGTCATTTTCAAGGGCTCGACAGGGACACCCATGCGAAACTCGACCTGGCTGACGTTGCCGTTCATGCGTATGGTCAGTCGCAACCATTCCGACAACGCATTGACGACCGACACCCCGACCCCGTGCAAGCCGCCTGAAATTTTGTAGGCGTTGTTGTCGAACTTGCCGCCAGCGTGTAATTCGGTCATCACGACCTCGGCGGTAGAGCGCCCTTCCGTGGGGTGCATGCCGGTCGGAATGCCGCGGCCGTTGTCGACGACGCCGATCGAGTTGTCTGGGTGGATGATGACGGTGATCTCGTCGCAGTAACCGGCCAGCGCTTCGTCGATTGCGTTATCGACCACTTCGAACACCATGTGGTGCAGGCCGCTGCCGTCGCTGGTGTCCCCGATATACATGCCCGGGCGCTTGCGCACCGCATCGAGCCCTTTCAAAACTTTGATGCTTTCGTCGTTGTAGCCGATATTCGGTTTTTGTTCCAAGTTTTTCCTTAGATTCGCATAGGCATGACGACGCAGGTGTAGGAATTGTCGTTATGTGGTCGCATGAGTCCAGGAGAAACCTGATCATTCAACTCAATATCAACTTCTTCATCATCAAAGCTATTTAAAACATCCAAAATGTA
>JBGTFJ010000204.1:0-4426 GCA_041747355.1 Burkholderiales bacterium | reverse complement strand
GCCGCGCGCTCCTTGCCGCTGCCCGACTCGCCCGTAATGTAAACAGGCGCTTCGCTGCGCGACAGCTTTTCGATCAACTGCCGCACCTGATTCATCGCCGGCGATTCGCCGAGCAAAGCCTCTTCCGTACTGGCGACAGCGACATTGGCCTGCGGCAGGCTCAGCGCCGACTTGACCAGCGTGCGCAGATGTTCGAGCGACACCGGCTTGGCAAGGTAGTCGAAGGCGCCGGCCTTGAGCGCGGCAACCGCGTTTTCGGCACTGCCATGGGCGGTGATGCAGGCCACCGGCAAGTCGGCGCAGTGAGCGCCGATGTGTTTGACGAGCTCGAGCCCATCGCCGTCGGGAAGACGAATATCGGTCAGGCAAAGGTCGAAGGACCGAATTTGCACGAGCTGCAGTGCGTCTTTCAGCGTCATCGCGCGCTCGACTTCCAGACCCATACGCAGCAAGGTCAACTCTAGCAACTCGAGGATGTCGGCTTCGTCGTCGACGATCAACACGGTAGTCACAGCACTTGCGGTCCGGCCGCCGCGCTCTTTGCGCTTTTGCATCACGCTCCCTCGCAAGAAATCATGAAATGCGCGCCGATGTCCGAAGGCACGTAATCGAGCGTAGCGCCGTTGGCTTCACAGACTTCGCGCGCAATCGAAAGCCCGAGGCCGGTGCCGCTCGCCGCGGTGGTGAAGAAAGGTTCGAACAACTGGTGTCGCAAGGCTTCGTCAACTCCGGGCCCATCATCCATCACGTGCAATTTTAGCGCATCCCGCGCGCCGGCGTGGGTGATCAGACGGATGCTGGCGTCGTGCCGACTGCAATACCGCAACGCATTGCGGCAGAGATTCCACATCACCTGATTCAGATGACTGCGGTCGAAGTTGACGACGAGCCCCGACTCCAGTTCGAGCTTGAAGATCGAATCGGCAATTTTTTCGATCTGGCAAAACTGTTCGACGAAGGTGCGCAGGTAGTCGCCGACCAGAAAATTTTCACGATGCGCGCGGTCTCGCCAATTCAGTTTCAGCACCTCGTGCACCATGCGCTCCAGCCGCTGCACGTTGTCATGAATTATGCATAACAAACGCGCGTGGGTCGGCGAGGCGCCGGGCTCCTCCTGCAGCAGTTCGGTCGCATGATTGATGGCGCTGAGCGGATTACGAATCTCGTGCGCGATATTGGCGGTAAGCCGTCCGAGCGCCGCCAGCTTCAATTGCTGCGCCTGACTCTGTACGCGGCTCAAATCCTCCATGAAAATCACCGCGCCCCGATAGCGGTTTTTTCCAATCGGAATGAACCGAGCCGAGATCGGCGCCTGCGACAAGGTGGTCCGCATTGGGTGCGGCCGGGCCTCGGGTTTTTCGCGCCAGCGTTGCAGGCGCTCGGCGAGCACCGGCGAATATTCCCCGAGCATCCGGGCGCCGCGCAAATTGGCCACCGCGCCCAGCAGGCATTCAGCCTGAACATTGAACTGCCGAATCACGCCGTGCTCATCTACGACCAGCACGCCGTCATGCATATCCTGGATGACCAGCTGATTAACTTGCGCCATGTTCGCGAGGTCGACGCCGCGCTGCTCCGCCAATTCCTCGCTGGCAACCGCATATTTGGCGAGATTGTAAGCCAGCCACGCGGTCGCAAAATAGCCGGTGCTGAGCAGCCCGGCCTGAATATACAGCGAACTGCTGCCGTCCAGAAACCACACTTCGTAAGTATGTTCGAACAGCACGGCAAGGCTGGCAAGCGCAGCGTGAAATAACGCGAGCCGGCCGCGGCTGATCAAGCCGGCCGCGGCCAGCGAGGCGAGCAGCAAAAGTCCCAGCCCGCTCGTGATGCCGCCACTCGCGAACATCATCGTCACTATGATTGCGACATCGGCGCTGATCTGCACGCTGAGCTGGAAATCGAGCCCTGGCTGACGTGCGCGACACGCGATCAGGCTGGCGATGCCGAGCATCAGATACGTGATGCTGGCGGACAGAAACAGCGCCGGATCGCGGGAGCCGAACGAAACGACATCGTCGAACAGCACCGCGCCCAAAAACAACAGCGCGGCGACGAGCAGACGATAGGTATTGAAATAGCTGAGCGATCGCCAGTACGAATCGGTCTGGGGATCGACTTGCGGAATCGCTGGAGCGGCCAGGTCCAGCGGATGCAGCGTCGGCGACTTCGCCATCAGCGCGCTACGAGAAAAACGATGCCAATAAACAATGGAGGAGCATTAATGAAGACGCCGATGCTCTTCCGAGCAAAACGACAGGCCCTGTGCCGCTATGCTTTCGCTTCTCGGAAGATGAACACCGCAGTGACTGCAGCGCACCATGTCTTCGCCGCTGACCTGTTGCGAGGGATCGGGCTTCCGCAATCCCCTGCCGTAGGCTTTGAGCACCCAGTAAACCAGCAGGAAACCCGCGACCAGCAACAGAAGCTTCATCACGCTACGTTTGCTCCGCCAACATGAAGGTGAGAAGGAAGAAACAACGAACCATGCGATCGCTCTGGTCGGGGTGAGAGGATTCGAACCTCCGACTCCTGCGTCCCGAACGCAGTACTCTACCAGGCTGAGCTACACCCCGTTCCGACAACCGCCAGCCCGGCCGACGGTGAAACACGCGTTGCCGACGCAGCGAATCACTGATGCGGATCACTCGAAGAATGGCGGCTCAATCAATGCGTCCGCGTGACGGCAAAGCCCGCCAAGTGTAGCAAACAATCCTTGTAATTAGAATGCGACAGGGTGGCGATCGCGGCTGACGCCATGTGCGATTCGACGAGTGCTTGTGCACGCGCGTAGTCGAGCGCGTGCGTCTCGTGAATCGCCTTCAGCACCCGCTGAAAATCGTCGCGTCCGCTGAATTCTATCGCGTGCCGCACGCATTCGGCCTGCGCCGGGGTGCCGTTCTGCATCGCATAAATCAAGGGCAACGTGGGCTTGCCCTCGGCAAGATCATCGCCGAGATTTTTGCCGGTTTCGACGTGGTCGCCCGAGTAATCCAGCACGTCGTCGATCAGTTGGAAGGCGGTGCCGAGATGCATGCCGTACAGCGCCACACGGTCTTCATCGGCACGCGTCGCCCCGCCGAGGATCGCGCCCAGCCGCATCGCGGCTTCGAACAGCTTCGCGGTCTTGAAGCGGATGACCTGCAGATAGCTTTGCTCGTCGATCGCGGCATTGCGGCAACTCAGGAGCTGCAATACCTCGCCTTCAGCGATGACATTGGTCGCGTCGGCCAGTTCCTGCATGACGCGCGGGTTGTCGGACGCGAGCATCATCTGAAATGCGCGCGAATACAGAAAGTCGCCGACCAGCACGCTGGCCGGATTGCCGAACAGGGAATTGGCGGTAAGCTGTCCGCGGCGCAGTTCGGATGCGTCGACGACATCATCGTGCAACAAGGTCGCGGTGTGAATAAATTCGACGACGGCGGCGAGTTCGTGGTGAAATTTACCCCGGTAGCCGAACGCGCCCGCGGAAAGAATGACGAGCGCCGGTCGTAAACGCTTGCCGCCGCTGCCTACGATGTGCTCGGCCACTTCGCGGATAAGGGCGACTTCCGAATGCAGGCGGGCCCGGATCACCTGGTCGACCGCCGCCATATCATCCGCAATGAAGCGCCGAATCGATTGCAGAGAATCTATTCTGGGAATGTCGATTGCGAGGTTTTCGGACACGGGGGCGGAGCGAGCGGGATGAGCAGCCATTATACTCAGCCCGCCGCGGCGAACGGAAACACCTGAAAAACCCTGTAGCCGGTTTTGACGCAAAAATTCTTATCCTATAAAATGCCCGGCTGGCAAATGTCCGATTGGGGTAGTCATGTACGCGGTGATTAAAAGCGGTGGCAAGCAATACCGCGTCGTTTCCGGTGAAAAACTGAAGGTCGAAACAATCTCGCAGGATGTCGGAGCGGAAATCGTGCTCTATCAGATTTTGATGGTCGCCGATGGCGACAAGCTTTCCTTTGGCAACCCGCTGGTTTCCGGCGCGACCATCAAGGCGACGGTTATTTCCCACGGCCGCGGCGAGAAGATCAAAATCTTCAAAATGCGCCGGCGCAAGCACTACCGCAAGACGCAAGGGCATCGCCAGAATTACACCGAAATCCAGATCAACAGTATTTCGGCCCAGCAAGGATAAATCATGGCACACAAGAAGGCGGGCGGCAGTTCGCGCAACGGTCGCGATTCCAATCCCAAGATGCTCGGCGTCAAAGCGTACGGCGGCGAACTGATTCCCGCCGGCAGCATCATCGTTCGCCAGCGCGGCACCAGGGTTCACCCCGGCGGCAACGTGGGCATGGGCCGGGACCATACGCTGTTCGCGAAAATCGACGGCAAAGTCGAGTTCTCGGTCAAGGGCGGACAAAAGCGCAAGTTTGTGAGCGTCGTGCCGGCCTGAATCCCGGTCACCGCAACGGTAAGCCCT